>DASQUY010000269.1:0-9247 GCA_035641055.1 Acidimicrobiales bacterium
GTGGCGCCGTGGGCCAGCGGGTAGACGAACGCCGCCTGCGCCAGTCCCGCCGGGTCGCGCACGGTCCCCGGCCAGCGCTCCCCCGCCGCTCCGGACAGCACGACGTTCGCCGAGTCGCCATCGTGGAAGGTCGACGCCGCCACCCGCGCCGGTCGCCCGGGCAGCAGGAGGGCCACCCGACCGTCGACGCTCACCGTGGTCCCTCCGTGGAGGTCGAGCCGCTCGATCACGGACAGCCCCTCGGGGTTGTAGGGCCGGACCGCCAGCGCCAGGGCGACGGGCACGCTGGTGGCGTTCTCCACCTCGACGACCACCAGCTCGCCGCCACCCTCGGCGGACGTGCGCCTCACGGCGTAGACTCGCTCGAGCACATCCCCGCCGGGGACGCGCAGCGCGGTCTCCACCACCGGGGAGCTGCCGACCAGGCGCTGGCGGATGCCCACATCCCGCGACGGCAGGTGCCAGCGGTCGTCGGCCCCCACCCACCAGTCGAGGGACCAGCCGTCGAACCACGGCGTGACCAGCCCGCGGGGGTCGACGATGGCCTCCCAGGGCGAATCGAGGTTGCCCACGGCCGTCCAGTTGCGGTGCGTCAGGTTGGTGAGGAAGGGCAGGTGGCCCCGGGGCACGAACGCCGGCGACGTGGGATCGAGCTGGCGCTCGAGCCACCAGGGCCATACCCAGTCCGCACCGATCTGGGCGGCACCCCGGGTCCGCAGCGCCCGGAACACGGTGCGGGCGCCGATGGGCATGAGCTCGCCGGGCATCTCGACCTCGACCGTCTCGCCCAGCCGCTGGAAGGTCGACAGGTGGCGGACCACGTCGTCGGTGATCCGCAGCCGCCCCATGAGTCGGCGCAGCACGAAGGCGTGGAGGCTCATCGGCGGGACCGCCAACGCGAACTGGGTGCAGCTGTGCGGCAGATGACCGTATGGCTGCACCCAGAACGGGGGTGGGGGGCGGTCGTCACGCCTGCGTCACCCCATGCCGTGGCGCTCGGAGCGGGCGGCGCGGCGCAGCAGTCCCCGGTAGGCCTCGACCGCGGGGCGGCCCTCGTGGATCACGCTGTACACCTCCTCGGCGATCGGCATCTCGACCCCGTGGCGCTCGCCGAGGGCCACGGCCACCTTCGAGGTGCGGACGCCCTCGGCGACCATCCTCATCTCGGCCACGACCTCGTCGATCGACCGGCCCCGACCGAGCTGCTCGCCCACGTAGCGGTTGCGGCTCTGCTGGGAGATGCACGTGGCGACCAGGTCGCCCATGCCCGCCAGGCCGGCAAAGGTGAGCATCTCCCCACCCATCGCCAGCCCCAGCCGCGCCAGCTCGGCGAGGCCCCGGGTGATGACGGCGGCCCGGGTGTTGTCCCCCGTCCCCAGCCCGTCGGCCATGCCCGAGGCGATGGCCATCACGTTCTTGAGGGCGCCGGCGATCTCGCAGCCGACGACGTCGGGGTTGGTGTACACGCGGAACAGGTCGGTGGCGAAGATGCGCTGCAGCTCGGTGGCGATGTGGTCGTCGCTGAAGGCGACCACGGTCGCGGCGGCGTGGCCGGCCAGGATCTCCCGAGCGAGGTTGGGTCCGGTGAGCACGCCGGTGGGATGCCCCGGGAGCTCCTCGGTGATGACCTCGGTCATCCGCAACTGGGTGTTCTCCTCCAGCCCCTTGGCCAGGCTCACCACCGGCACCCACGGGCGGAGGCACGGCGCCAGATCCACGAGGGTCGCCCGCATGCCGTGGGAGGGGACGCCCATGACCACGACGTCGGCGTCGCAGATCGCCTCCTCCAGCGACGAGGTCGCCACCAGCTCCTCGGGCAGCGGGAAGTCCGCCAGGTAGTCGCCGTTGCGGTTCTCCTTGGTGATCTGAGCGGCCAGCTCCGGCCGTCGTGCCCAGAGGATCGTGGGCGCGTTGCGCGCCGCGAGCGCCGCCACCGTGGTGCCCCACGAACCGGCGCCGACGACGGCAACGCGGATCGGCATGGCGCCCAAACGTAGCGACCCGCAGGCCCCCCACCTCATTCTGGTCGCAGCTGTGCGGTCGTATGCCGCACGGCTACGACCAGTTCGGGTGGCTCTCCGTCCCTGTACGCTGCGCGGCGATGAGCGAGCCGACGTCGGCCGTGGTCGTCCCGGTCAAGGCCTTCCGCGCCGCCAAGGTCCGCCTGGCCGGCACGCTCGATCCCGAGGCCCGCGCCGACCTCGCCCGGCGCATGGCCGAGGTCGTCCTGGCGGCAGCGGCGCCGCTGCCCGTGGTGGTGGTGTGCGACGACGACGACGTGCGGGAGTGGGCGCGCGCGGCGGGGGCCCGGGTGGTGTGGTGCCCGGGCCGGGGGCTCAACGGCGCCGTAGCCGACGGGGTGGCGGCCCTGCGGTCGGACGGCGTGGCGACGGCGATCGTCGCCCACGCCGACCTGCCGCTGGCCACGCGGCTCGACTGGCTGGCGACGTTCGCCGGCGTGACCCTTGTGCCCGATCGCCGCCTCGACGGCACCAACGTGCTGGCCGTGCCGACCGCCGCCGGCTTCCGCTTCTCCTACGGCGCCGGATCGTTCGCCCGCCACCGGGCCGAGGCGGCGGCGCACGACCTCCCGGCCCGCATCGTGCGCGACGAGCGCCTCGCGTGGGACGTCGACGTCCCCGGCGACCTGGCCTGGCCGACCGCGACCGACGCCCCCGCCCACCCCGGCGGCGGGGTGCCCGAGGTCATAGGCTCCATCCCCCGAAGCCCGAGGTCATAGGTTCCCGATCTGGAACTCATGACCTCGACCTCGACCTCGAACCTATGACGTCGGAAGTCTCGGGAGCCACCTCCCCATCGATCGACGAGCAGCTCGCCGAGTCGTGGCTGGCCACCCTGGAGAGCAACGCCAGCTTCGACGCCCCCTGGGTGCAGGAGGCCGTCGCCTGGCTGGCGGACGACGGCCGCCCCGGCTCAGTGCTGGACGTCGGCTGCGGCGCCGGCGGCGCCGCAGCGGCCTTCGCGCGGGCCCTGCCGGCGGCGACCGTCGTTGCCACCGATCGCGACCCCCGCCTGCTGGCGGTCGCCCGGGGACGGGCGGCGGCCGGCGGCGTCGCCGATCGGATCCGCTGGCTCGCCACCACGATCGACGCCCTGGCCCTGCCGGACCGTTCGGTCGAGCTCGCCTGGGCGTCGGGTGTCGTCCACCACACCGCAGACCAGCAGGCCACCGTGTACGCGCTCGCGAGGCTCGTGCGCCCCGGCGGGCGCCTGGTGCTGGTCGAGGGCGGCCTCCCCCTCCGCTGCCTGCCGCACGAGATCGGGCTCGGCCGCCCGGGACTCGAATCCCGCCTCGACGAGGCCCGCAGCCGGTGGTTCGTCGACATGCGGGCCGAGCTCGGTGGGCCACCCCTGCCCTACGGCTGGCCGGAAACGCTGGCGCGGGCCGGGCTCGCCGGCGTGCGCTCCCGCTCGTTCCTCGCCGAGCTGGTCCCGCCGCTCGGTGAGCTGGGCCGGCAGATCGTCGAGCAGCACCTGACCTCGGCGCTCACCGACCTCGAGCACCGCCTCGACAAGGACGACCGCGCCACGCTGGCCCGACTGCTCGACCCCGACGACACGGCCTACATGGGGCGACGTGATGACCTCGTCGTGACGGCGGCGCGCACCGTTCATGTCGGCACCGCGCCGGGCGCGCCGCTCAGTTGAGCGAGGGGTGAGCCGGGAAGTCGGCGAGCATCGCCAAGCGGCCGCCCTGTCGCCGGAGCACCGAGCGCCACATGGCATCGGGGTCGGGCGCGAAGACGTCGTCGGGGAGGGCGTCGACAACCAGCCAGGCGCCCTCTGTGAGCTCGGCCTCCAGCTGGCCGTCTCCCCAGCCGGAGTACCCGGCGAAGAACCGGATGTCGGCCACGCTGGGCGCGAGATCGGCGGGTGGGCGGTTGAGGTCGATCGTGCCGACGTCGCCGACCACCGGGGACCACCCCGGGGCCGGCGGGCTGCCCTGGTTCCGGGTGCGGGCCAGGGCGATGACGCCGTTGGGCTGGACCGGACCGCCCGCGTAGATCACAGGCGGGGCCCCCGCCAGGTCGACCCACTCGTGGAGCACCGAGCTGACCTCGATGCCCGTCGGCCGGTTGAGCACGACGCCGACGGCGCCCTCTGAGCGGTGCTCGATCATGAGGACGACGCTGCGGTCGAAGTTGGGGTCACCGAGCATGGGCTCGGCGATGAGCAGCTTGCCCGTGGTCGTGTCGGCGGCGGTCACCGCCCCAGCATGCCGCGATCGGGAGCCCGTCCGGGACCGGGAACGACCGCGACGCGGGCGCGTGGCACGCTCTTGGCGTGAGTCCGCTGCCGGACGGCACGTACGAGGCCGTGGTCCTCGACGCCTCAGCCGGCGACGACGGCGCGATCCGCCTCGAGCTGACCATCGTCGCCGGTGCGGCCAAGGGCGACGTGGTGTCCGTGCGGACGCCCGACCTCGGTGGGACCGATCCCCTCGACCTCCTCGGGATCCCGGCGACGCTGACCGTGACGAACGGGGCGCCCCACGTGCGCGTGGAGCCGTAGGGGCGCCGGTTAGACCACCGCCCGCAGGCGGGCAGCCACGGCGGCCGCCTCGGCGTCGTCGGCGTAGCGGGTGCGCGGCCAGAAGAAGCCCCGCAAGCCGTCCTTGCGGTTTCGGGGCACCACGTGAGTGTGGAGGTGAGGCACGCTCTGGCTCACCCGGTTGTTGATGGCCACGAACGACCCGGCGGCGCCGAGAGCATCCTCCATCGCCTGGGACAGCCGCTGCGCCCGCTCGAAGTAGGCCCCCACCCGGTCGGCGGGCAGGTCGGCCAGCGTCTCGCGGTGCTCGCGGGGCACGAGCAGCGTGTGCCCCGGGAACAAGGGGCGCAGGTCGAGGAACGCCAGCGCCACGTCGTCGTCGAGGACGACGTGGGCCGGCCGCCGGCCGGCGACGATCTCGCAGAAGAGGCAGTCTGTGATGGACAGGGATCGTAGGGTGCTCACCCTCGAGCGGCCCGCCCCGTGACCTGAGGCAATTCGGTCCGGCGAAACAAACCCGAGGCAATACGGTCCGGGGGCCGGACCTTATTGCCTCGCGAGTTCTCCAGCGGACCGTATTGCCTCGGCCGTTCGGACCATCCGCGCTCTCGGGCTCGGCGTCGGCTTGACTGGCCGGCGGTGAGTCGTCGATCGCAACTGGGGGAGGCCGTGAGCGATCACCTCGACCCGCCGCGTCCGGACCGCACCTATGTCCTCGACACGTCGGTGCTGCTCGCCGACCCGTGGGCGTGGCGGCGCTTCGCCGAGCACGAGGTGGTGCTGCCGCTGGTGGTGCTCGCCGAGCTGGAGGACAAGCGCCACCACCCGGAGCTGGGCTGGGCGGCGCGGGCGACGCTCCGCATGCTCGAGGACCTGCGGGTCCGGCACGGCTCGCTGCTGCGGCCGATGCCCGCCAACGACCAGGGCGGGACGCTGCGGGTGGAGGTCAACCACGCCGACGCCGCCGGGTTCCCGTCGGCGCTGACACAGGACACCAACGACCACCGAATCCTGGCCGTGGCCCGCAACCTGGCCTCGGAGGGGCTCGACGTCGCCGTGGTCACCAAGGACCTGCCGCTGCGGTTGAAGGCGTCGGTCGTCGGGCTCCCGGCCGATGAGTACCGCAACGAGCTGGTCGACGACACGAGCTGGGGCGGCGTCGTCGAGCTCGAGGTGGAGCCGTCGGTGATCGACACGCTGTTCGCCGACAACGTCGTCGACCTGACCGAGGCGCGGGAGCTCCCCTGCAACACCGGACTCGTCGTGCACGCCGGGTCCCAGCAGTCCGCGCTCGCCCGGGTCCGCGCCGACAAGCGCCTCCACCGGGCCCGCAGCGGCCGCTCGCTGTTCGACGTGCGGGGGCGGTCGGCGGAGCAGCGGCTCGCCATCGACCTGCTGGCCGACCCCGAGGTCGGGATCGTGAGCCTGGGAGGGCCGGCCGGGACGGGCAAGAGTGTGCTCGCCCTGGCGGCCGGCCTGGAGGCCATCCTCGAGCGGCGCAGCCACAACCGGATGATCGTCTTCCGGCCCGTCTTTCCCGTCGGCGGGCAGGAGCTGGGCTACCTCCCGGGCTCGGAGGCCGAGAAGATGCTGCCCTGGGGGGCGGCGGTCACCGACGCCCTGGAGGCCATCGCCGGACCGGGCGTGATCGACGAGATGCTCGGCCGGGGCCTGCTCGAGGTGCAGCCTCTCACGCACATCCGGGGCCGCAACCTGACCGACAGCTTCGTGGTGATCGACGAGGCCCAGAACCTCGAGCGCACGGTGCTGCTCACCGCGCTCAGCCGGCTGGGTCGGGGCAGCCGGGTGGTGCTGACCCACGACGTCGCCCAGCGGGACAACCTGCGGGTCGGCCGCCACGACGGGGTCGTCTCGGTCGTGGAGACGCTCAAGGGGCACCCGCTGTTCGGTCACGTCACCCTCACCCGCGCCGAGCGCAGCCCGATCGCCGCGCTGGTCACCCAGCTTCTCGACGACGTCGAGCACTGAGCGAATCGCGCCGTCGACGGAGCGCTGTTAGCCGGATCGCAACATGGTTTGTCCCGAACCTGTCAGCGGGGGTGTGTAGGGTCACGGTCGCTGACAACCAGCGCGGGCAGCCGGCCGCAGGAGGGGCGAAACGTGCTGCCAACCACGACAGCTTTGACATGAAGGGGGGCATCGATGCCCAGACGTACGCGTTTGTGGAGATTGGTTGGACTGTTGGCGGCGGTGGGCCTGTTCGCCGCCGCTTGCAGCGACGACGACGGGGACGAGGCGGCGGACGAGGACGGTGACGAGGAGGCCGCCGCCACCGGCGGCGGCGATGGCGCCGCCGGCGGCTTGCTCGGCGAGGTGCAGAGCCGGGGGACGTTGCAGTGCGGCGTCAACGAGACGGTGCCGGGCTTCGGCCTCGTCGACGAGCAGGGCGAGTTCGCCGGTTTCGACGTCGAGTACTGCCGGGCGGTAGCCGCCGCCGTGCTCGGCGACGCCGAGTCGGTGGAGTTCACGGCGCTCGACGCCGAGACGCGGTTCACGGCCCTGCAGGCCGGCGACATCGACGTGCTGATCCGCAACACCACGTGGACATCCAGCCGCGACGGCACCGAGGGCAGCCGGTTCCTGGTCACGACCTTCTACGACGGCCAAGGGATGATGGTGAACGCCGACTCCGACTTCCAGTCGATCACCGACATGGACGGCACCACGATCTGTGTGCTGTCCGGCACCACGACCGAGCTCAACCTGGCGACCGCTGCGGCGGGGGCGGGGGTCGACATCACGCCGCTCACCTTCCCCGACAACGAGCAGCTGCAGCCGGCGTTCGAGGCGGGGCAGTGCCAGGGTTGGACGTCGGACAAGTCGCAGCTCGCCGGCGTGCGTTCCGCCTGGCCCGAGGGTCAGGGCGGGCCCGACGCTCTGGTGATCCTCGACGACACCTTCTCGAAGGAGCCGCTGGGCCCGGTCGTGCTCGACGGCGACGACGAGTGGGCCGACGCCGTCAACTGGGCGGTCATCGCCACCATCCAGGCCGAAGAGTTCGGCATCACCAGCGACAACGTCGAGGAGATGACGACCAGCGAGAACCTCGACATCCTGCGGTTCCTGGGCCAGCCGATCCCCGACGAGGAGGACCCCGAGGCCGAGGCCGCGCCCTTCGATCCGGGCCTCGGGCTCGACCCGGAGTTCGCGGTCGACGTGATCTCCCAGGTCGGCAACTACGCCGAGATCTACGACCGCAACGTCGGCCCGGACACGCCGCTCGGGCTCGAGCGGGGCTTCAATGCCCAGTGGGAGGACGGAGGTTTGCTCTACGCCCCGCCGTACCGGTGATGACATGACCAGCTCCGCTTGAGGGCAACCTCACTCGATGGCGACGACGACCGCGACCGGCACCCGTCCGCCGCTGTGGCGCGACGTGCGCGTGCTGCGCGTCGCCTTCCAGGTGGCCGTGCTGGCCGCGGTCGTCGCCTTCGTGTCGTACCTCTACGACAACCTGCGGGCCAACGGCGTCGAGTTCGACTTCGGCTTCCTGGACCAGCAGGCCGGCTTCGGGATCGCCTACACAGACCTGCGCCCGTCCGACACGGTGCTGGACGCCATGCTCACCGGGCTGCGCAACACGATCACCGTGGCGTTGCTCGGCAACGTGCTCACCCTCATCCTGGGCACCCTGGTGGGCATCGCCCGGCTGTCGGGCAACTGGCTCGTCCGCCGGGCCGCCGGCGTCTACGTCGAGGCGCTGCGCAACATCCCGCCGCTGCTCGTGATCATCTTCGTCAACTCGGCGGCGCTGGCCACCCTTCCCCCGATCCAGGAAGCCAACGAGTTCGGCGGGTTGCTCGTCGTGTCGGTCTCGGAGTTCGGCATGGTGTCGCCGGCCGACGGCGGCAACGCCGGGGCGTTCCTGGTGCTGCTGGCCGCGGCCCTGGCGGCGGCGCTGGCGCTCGGGTGGTGGCGCCGCCGGGTCGAGGAACGCACCGGGGCCCCGGCGCACCAATGGCTCTGGGGCGGCGGCCTGCTCCTGGCCGTCGGTGTGGTCGGGTACCTGGCCCTGGGGTCGCCGGTCGTGCTGTCGCACCCTGAGGTGGAGGGGCTGAGCGTGGTGGGTGGCGCCCGCATGGGGCTGCCGTACGTGTCGGTGCTGGTCGGACTGGTGCTGTACACGTCTTCGCACGTGGCCGAGATCGTGCGCGGCTCGATCCTCGCCGTGCCCCGGGGCCAGAGCGAGGCCGCCGGCGCCATCGGCCTGTCGTCCGTGCAGCGGCTGCGCCATGTCGTGTTGCCGCAGGCGTTCCGCATCGCCACGCCACCGATCATCAACCAGTTCCTCAACCTGACCAAGAACACGTCGCTGGGCGTGGCGGTCGCCTTCGCCGAGCTGATGCGGGTGACCAACACGGTGATCGGCAACGGCCACCCCGCCATCCAGGCCATCCTCGTGGCGATGGGGCTGTACCTGGTGGTGTCGCTCGCCATCTCGTTCGTCTCGAACCTCGCCCATCATCGCCTGCAACTGGTGGAGCGCTGATGGCCGCGGCGACCGACGTCCTGGCCGAGCCCCTGGCCCCGGCGCCCGAGCCCGAACCCCCGACGCGGGGGCTCACGCCCCGGGAGTGGGTGCGGGCCAACCTGGCCTCGAGCCCGTTCAACGCGGCGCTGACGCTGCTGATCGGCGTCGCCCTCGGTTGGGGCCTGTACCGGCTGGCCCGCTGGGTCTTCGTCACCGCCGACTGGGCGGTCGTGCGCGTCAACC
>DASQUY010000270.1:0-4680 GCA_035641055.1 Acidimicrobiales bacterium
CGACGGCGACGTGCCGCCCAACCACACGTCGATGGGCTGCTGCACGGGCCGGGGGCGCAGCGTCACGCCTTCGACCCGGAAGTGCTCCCCGCGGTGGTCGACCTCCTCCTCGGTCCACAGCCGGCGCATCAGCGTCACCGCCTCGTCGAACAGGCCAGCGCGGGCGCCTCGCTCCACGCCGAACGCCCGGTGCTCGGCCGGCACCGGCGCCCCGAGCCCGACGGCCGGGAGCAGGCGGCCATCCGACAGCCGGTCGAGGCTGGCGAGCTCCTTGGCCAGGACCACCGGGTTGCGGCCGGGCACGACCAGCACGCCGGTCCCGAGCTTGAGCTTCTCGGTGCGCCCCGCGGCCACCGCCAACGCGACGAGCGGATCCGGGGCCGGACCGGTCAGGCGCTCCGACAGCCACAACGAGTCGAAGCCCCGCCGCTCGAGGGCGTCGACGAACGGACCGAACCGCTCGGGATCACCCGTGAGCGTCTGGGTGCCGAGCCCAACCCCGATGCGCACCTTCATGACGGCACCCTACGCCGCCATCCCCCGAAGTGGTCAGGGGTCGAGGTAGACGAACCCGTAGCCCTCGTCGCGGTAGGGCACGCCGCAGGCGTCGAGGGCGGTCGACCAGTCACCGGTGACGGCGGGGTTGCTGTCCTCCATGCCGTGGTCGGCGACGACGAAGACGGCCGTGCGGTCCGCGACGCCGGCGCGCTCCACGGCGGCCAGCACCTGACCCAGGCGGGCGTCGGTGTCGCGCACGCTGGCCTCCGCCATGTCCGAGTACGGACCGCCCTGGTGGAACGCGGCGTCGGTGAGCGCGAAGCCCACGAAGCAGAACCGGGGCGGCCGGGCGTCGCCCGACCAGGCGTCGACGGCCTGCATCATCGCCGAGTGGTCGATGCGCGACGATGTCCCGAAGTCCTTGTGGGGCCGCACGAACCGCTCGGTGGCGAAGGGCAGCTCGTCGGCCCGGGGCGGACGGTCGAGCGGCCGGCCCGCCCGCATCTCGGCGAACGTGGAGTAGTCGGCGCCCCGGTCACACATCTCGTTGATCGACACCGTTCGGGCGCCGGGCCACGAGCGGTGCACGGCCTGGTGGATCGTCTCGACCCCGGGCAAGAGCGAACGCATGGCCCACGGCCACGTGTCGGGAGAATTGGTGATGATCTGCTCGCCGGTGGCCCGGTCGTACCAGGCGTTGTGGAGGACGCCGTGGTGACCGGGGTGGGCGCCGGTGAGGATCGCCGTGCGGTTGGCCAGGGTCACCGACGGGAACGACGCCATGGCGCCGTGCCCCAGTGTGACACCCGCCTCCATCAGGCGGGCCAGGTTGGGCGCCTCGCCGCGGGCGGCGAGGTCGTAGCACACGTTGGCGTTGCAGCCGTCCCACAGGAACCCGACCACGTGCTCGGGCGGGGCCGCGCCGACGTCGAGCAGCTCGGTCAGCACGTCGCCGTCCTGCCGGGCGAGCAACGCGTCGGCGCGGGGGGCGCCGGTCGGCCCGATGCCGCCGGGCGCCGGGCGGGCCCCGAGCAGGGCGAGGACCGTGGGCGCCACGTCGACCAGCCGGCACGAGCGCGGGATCGTCCCGAGCTGCGCCACCCCGGCGCCGGCGAGGACGAACGGCGCCCGCACCTGGACGATCCCCAGCGACCCGTGCTCGCCCCGCTCGCCCCCGTGGTCCTCCCAGTTGTGCGCCGCCGTGTGCAGGCAGGCGACATCGGGGGCCGCCGGGTGGTCGAAGAGCTGGGCGATCTGGTCGTGGGCGTGGGGGTAGGACTGCTGGGTGCGGGTCGGCCACGGCGTGGCCCGCTCGGCCGCCAGCGTCGGGAACCGGTCGGTCGCCGTGTCCCCCAGAGGGTTGCGCCCCTCGACCCGCGTCTCGGTGAACCGCCAGGCCGGCCCGTCGGCTTCCCGCCGGAACCGCACGGCGCCGTCGACCGCCCGCGCCTCGTAGCCGTCGTCGTCGGCGGTGACCACCATGTCGACGATTGGCGCGAGCTGGGGATCGAGCAGGGCCTCGATGGCGGCGTCGATCCGTTCACGCCCCGGCCGTCGTGACCCGCTCACCCCTCGCACGCTAGGGCCTCCACGTCGCGAGCGGGCAACGGGACGGTGACGCCGCCCCGAACCGTCAGAAGACGATGAGGCGCTCGGCGACCTCGGTGACGGCGTCGATGTCGCCGGTCCAGGCGTCGGTCGACAGGTACTTCCAGCCCCCGTCGGCCAGGATCACCACGATCGTCCCCCGGTCGATCTCGGTGGCCACCTTGGCGGCTCCGGCCAGGGCGGCGCCGCCGGAGATGCCGGAGAAGATGCCCACGTCCACGAGGCGACGGGTCCACTCGATGGACTCGCGGGGCCGCACGATGCGCTTGCGGTCGAGCAGCTCGGGGCCGCCCCACTTCTCGTAGACGGGCGGGATGTAGCCGTCGTCGAGGTTGCGCAGGCCCTCGACCCGCTCGCCGACCGGCGGCTCGATGGCGACGACCTGGATGCCAGGACTGCGCTCCTTGAGGTACCGGCCCACGCCCATGAGCGTGCCGGTCGTGCCCAGCCCGGCGACGAAGTGGGTGACGTCGGGAGCGTCCCGCCAGATCTCCGGGCCAGTCGTCTCGTAGTGGGCCCGGGGGTTGGCCTCGTTGCCGTACTGGTAGAGGAACACCCACTCGGGGTGCTCGTCGGCCAGCGCTTCGGCCCGGCGCACGGCGCCGTTGGAGCCCTCGTCACCGGGTGTGAAGATGATCTCGGCCCCCCACACCTCGAGCGCCTGGCGCCTCTCGGCCGACACGTTCTCGGGCATGACGATCTTGATCGGGTAGCCGCGCGTGCGGGCGATCATCGCCAGGGCGATGCCGGTGTTGCCCGACGACGGCTCGATGATCGTGCGGCCGCCGGTCAGCGTGCCGTCGGCCTCGGCCTCCTGCACCATCTTCCAGGCGATGCGGTCCTTGATCGACCCCCCGGGGTTCTGCCCCTCGAGCTTCGCCAGCAGGCGTACCTCGGGCCGGGGGCTGAGGGCGCTGATGTCGACCATCGGCGTGTTGCCGATGAGCTCTGTGACCGAGGAGTGGACTGGCATGCTGCGTGCTCCCGCGGGATCTATTCCCGAGCGTTCCGGTCAACAATCTAGCGGGCGTCGAGCTCAACCGCCTCCTCGGTGATCTCGCCCTCGGCGATGCGGTACGAGCGCAGCACCGCCGGCTGCCGCTTGAGCGACACGATGGCGTAGTGCCACCCCGGATCGGGGGCCTCGGCCACGTCGGTGGGCGACGGGTAGGCCTCGGTGTGCGTGTGGCTGTGCATCACCCCGACGATCTCAAAGCCCCGCCCCTCGGCGTCGCGGTCGGCGCGCAGGTGGTCGCCGGGATCGACCGTGTAGACGCGGCTGGAGGCGGCAGCGTTGCGGCACGGGTAGAACACGCTGACCAGCCCGGTCGCCGGGTCGCCGCCCAGCAGCCCGCAGGCCTCGTCCGGCAGACCGTCGTAGGCGTGACCCACCATCTGGTGCCAGACAGTCTCGGTGAGGGTGAGAGCCCGCTCGGTCACGGGCGGCGAGGGTACTGGGTAGCCTTCGCTTTCCCCTATGACCCGGCCTCAAGGCACGAAGCTCATCGCCGCCAACCGCAGGGCCCGGCGCAACTACGACGTCCTCGAGACCGTCGAGGCCGGTCTGGCGCTGCGCGGCAGCGAGGTCAAGTCGCTGCGCGCCGGCCACGTGCAGCTCGGCGACGCCTACGCCCGCATCGAGGCGGGCGAGGCCTGGCTCGTCTCCCTGCACATCGCTCCCTACGATCACGCCCAGGCGCATTCGGGCCACGAGCCCGAGCGCCCGCGCAAGCTGCTGCTCCACCGTGACGAGATCGACCGGCTCCGGGCCGTGGTCGACGAGCAGCGCCTGACGCTGGTCCCGCTGTCGCTCTACTTCAAGGACGGCCGCGCCAAGGTCGAGCTGGCGCTCGCCCGAGGCCGCAAGACCTACGACAAGCGCCAGGCGTTGGCCAAGCGTGACGCCGAGCGCGAGGCCGCCCGCGCCCTGGCCCGGGCAGCCCGCCGTCCCGTCTGATCGGCCGCCCGTCGGTTCGCTATTTCCTCCACATCGAGGTCGAGGACATGACCGACCCCCTCGGTCGGTATGTACTCAACCTCCCGGGCGGTTCGCTATTTCCTCGGTGTCTCAGCCCTCCAAGAGGTACTCAACGAGGGCGTCGAGCTCGGCGTCGGAGACCTCGAGCTGGGGCATCGCCTCGGTCGGGCCGCCGCTCGGCGAGAAGGCCGGCGAGATGAAGGCCCCCGGGCTGCGGACCGACTCGGCCACGTAGTCCTCGGCGCGCATCCCCGGGCGCCGGTCGCCCGCCCAGGACGCGGCCTCGGACAGGTCGGGGCCCACGGCGACGAGTGCCGAGCTGTCCGGCCCGGTGTGGCAGGACGCACACCCCTTGACGCGGAACAGGGTCGCCCCGTCGAGGGCGCCGCCACTTGCGGCTGGCGGCGTGGTCGTCGCGGCGGCCGGCTGAGTCGTGTCGGCGGACGGGACGGTCTCCCAGCCCACGACCGCGGCGGTTCCAGCGCCGAGGGCCAGGACCGCAGCGGCGACGCCGCGCCCGGTCACAGGGGCACGGCCTCGGCCGAGCCGGATCGGCCGGATCGGCCGCGCCGCACGTCGGCCAGCGCCACGCCCCC
>DASQUY010000271.1:0-3766 GCA_035641055.1 Acidimicrobiales bacterium
GCCACCGGTCACTATGCAGGTCCCGACTACTTCACCCTGGACTGATGTTCGAGTACGCCCCCGCCCCCGAGTCCCGCAGCATCGTCGACATCAAGCCGTCCCACGGGCTGTTCATCGACGGCGAGATTGTCGACCCGATCGACGGCACCCGGTTCAAGACCGTCAACCCGGCCACCGAGGAGGTGCTCTCCGAGGTGGTCGCCGCCGGGGCGCAGGACGTCGACCGGGCGGTCGCCGCCGCCCGCACGGCCTACGACGAGGTGTGGTCCCGGCTCCCGGGCCGCGATCGCGGCAAGTACCTGTACCGCCTCGCCCGGCTGGTCCAGGAGCGCGCCCGCGAGCTGGCCGTGCTGGAGACCATCGACAACGGCAAGCCCATCCGCGAGAGCCGCGACGTCGATGTGCCCCTGGTTGCCGCGCACTTCTTCTACCACGCCGGCTGGGCCGACAAGCTCGGCTACGCCGGCTTCGGCCCCGATCCCCGGCCCCTCGGGGTGGCCGCCCAGGTCATCCCGTGGAACTTCCCGCTGCTCATGCTGGCGTGGAAGATCGCCCCCGCCCTGGCCTGCGGCAACACGGTGGTCCTCAAGCCGGCCGAGACGACCCCCCTCACGGCCCTCGCCTTCGCCGACATCTGCCGGCAGGCCGACCTGCCGCCCGGCGTGGTCAACATCGTCACCGGTGCCGGCGACACCGGACGCACGCTGGTCGAGCACGCCGGGGTCGACAAGGTGGCGTTCACGGGCTCGACGGAGGTCGGGCGCCAGATCGCCCGCTCTGTGGCCGGCACCCGCAAAAAGGTCACCCTGGAGCTGGGGGGCAAGGCCGCCAACGTCGTGTTCGACGACGCCCCGCTCGACCAGGCGGTCGAGGGGATCGTCAACGGCATCTTCTTCAACCAGGGGCACGTGTGCTGCGCCGGCAGCCGGCTCCTGGTACAGGAGTCCGTCGCCGACGAGCTGCTCGACCGGCTCAAGGGCCGCCTCCGCACCCTGCGGCTCGGCGATCCGCTCGACAAGAACACCGACATCGGTGCTATCAACAGCGCCGAGCAGCTCGCCAAGATCCGCATGCTGTCCGAGGTGGGCGAGTCCGAGGGCGCCGAACGCTGGTCACCCCCCTGCGACCTGCCCGACCGGGGCTGGTGGTTCCCGCCCACCGTGTTCACGGGCGTGTCGCAGTCGCACCGCATCGCCCGAGAGGAGATCTTCGGGCCGGTGCTGTCGGTCCTCACGTTCCGCACCCCCGACGAAGCGGTCGCCAAGGCGAACAACACGCCCTACGGCCTGTCGGCCGGCGTGTGGACCGAGAAGGGCAGCCGCATCCTGTGGATGGCCGAGAAGCTGCGCGCCGGCGTGGTGTGGGCCAACACGTTCAACCGCTTCGACCCGTCCAGCCCGTTCGGCGGCTACAAGGAGTCGGGCTTCGGACGCGAGGGCGGCCGCCACGGCCTGGGGGCGTACCTCGATGCCTGACCGGTCGGGCGCGCAGCCTGTGATCCGAGGCAATCGCGAACGGTCCAGGAGGGCCGAGGCAATGGCGCACGGTAACCGTTCGCTAGTGCCTCGAGACCCCGGGGACGTTCGCTATTGCCTCACGCCGATGCGGGTCGGGGGCGGTTGTGGCTGAGCCCGACGGGCGCTTGGCCGTGCGCAAGACCTACAAGCTGTACATCGGCGGCGCCTTCCCCCGCTCGGAGTCGGGTCGGAGCTACGAGGTGCGCTCGGCCGACGGGGGACGCTTCCTGGCCAACGCCGCCCGGGCCACGCGCAAGGACGCTCGCGACGCCGTCGTCGCGGCCCGCAAGGCGTTCCCCGGCTGGTCGGGGGCCTCCGCCTACAACCGTGGCCAGGTGCTGTACCGGGTGGCCGAGGTGCTGGAGGGCCGCCGGTCGCAGTTCGTGGACGAGGTCGTGGACGGAGAAGGGGTCGACCGGCAGCGTGCCGAGGCCACGGTCGACGCCGCCATCGACCGCTGGGTCTGGTACGCCGGCTGGAGCGACAAGGTCCACCAGGTGCATGGCGCCTCCAACCCCGTGGCCGGGCCCTACTTCGACTTCTCGGTGCCCGAGGCCACGGGCGTGGTGGCCCTCATCGCCCCGCAGGCGTCGTCGCTGCTCGGGCTCGTGTCGGCGGTGGCGCCCGTCATCGTCACGGGCAACACCGCCGTGGTCGTGGCGGCGGAGCGCGTCCCGCTGCCGGCGATCACGCTCGCGGAGGTGCTGGCGACATCCGACCTGCCGGGCGGCGTCGTCAACCTGCTCACCGGGCCCGTCGCCGAGATCGCGCCGTGGCTCGCCTCGCACATGGACGTCAACGCCATCGACCTCACGGGCGTCGGCGACGACGAGCTGGCCACCGAGCTGGAGGCCGCGGCGGCCGAGAACCTCAAGCGGGTCCTGCGACTCCCGGCCGACGGCGAGCCCGACTGGACGGCCGATCCCGGCCTCGAGCGCCTGCTCGCCTTCCTGGAGACCAAGACCGTTTGGCACCCCGTCGGCGTCTGAGTCGGGTCTGTCGTCAGCGCTTGTCGTACGGGACGGGCGGGGGCAGCTCCTCGGCGATCGGCCGGTTGGCGGGACGCAGGCGCCGCAGGCGCCACGCCACCCACTCGATGGCCACGTACACCTGGTACGCCAGGAATCCGGGGAGCGAGCCGCCCAGCGCCAGCCAGAAGGCGTAGCCGGCGACGATGCCGGCCCCCCACTGCCGGCCCCACAGCGCCGACGCCGGGACCGGGGCCACCAGCGCCACGACGGCCAGCCACCACGTCGCCGCCGCCAGCGCGTAGACGAGCAGGGCGGTGCCCGCCAGAGCCAGCGCGAACCACGCGGCGAGCCCCACGAGGCCCCAGGGCCGGCTGCGCGCCCGCGTGCCGGTGGCGGCACCCGCCCACAAGACATAGGCCCGCACCAGCGGTACCTCGGAGGCGAGCAGCACCTCGCGGAAGAGCAGGTCGACCTGGTCCCGCGCCAGCCGCCACTCCGCGGGCAGGTCGTCGGGCCAGCCCGAGGATTCGGGGATCAGCACGTCGTGTAGCAGCGCCGCCGGGGTGTGCCGGCCCAGGCGGCGGGCGAACCACCCCAGGAAGCTGGGGACGGACAGCAGGTCGCTCCGGGGCAGCCACTCGGGCTTCAGCACGATCAACGCGGAGTCGCCGCCCGGGGCCCCCGGGGGCCGGTCGAAACGGATCGGCTCGGTGAGGGCAACGTGATCGTCGCCGACCTGGCGCAGCACGACCCGCGCCGGCTGTGCCCCGTCCGCGGCCGCGAACGGCCGCGTGTCCCGCTCCCAACTGAAGGGCATGCGGGCGGTGGACCCTAGCATTGACCCATGGAGATCAAGGAGCTCGGGCACATCGTCCTCTACGTGCGGGACCTCCAGCGGTCGGCACGCTTCTACCGTGACGTGCTCGGTTGGCGGCAGATCGTGCCCGCCGACGACGGCGCGTCGCCGCTGCGGGCGCCGGTGGCGGCGTTCTCCGCACCCTCGGGGCGGACGCACCACGAGCTGCTGCTCATCGAGGTGGGCCCGGACGCCGCGCCCCAGCCGGAGGGGCGGCGGGTCGGGCTGTACCACTTCGGGCTCAAGATCGGCGAAGACGACGACGACCTCCGCGAGGCGCTCGATCGGCTGCAGGCGGCGGGCACGCCCGTCCTGGGGGCCAGCGACCACACCGTCACGCACAGCCTGTACATCGCCGATCCCGACGGTAACGAGATCGAGCTCTACGTCGACGTGCCCGGCGTGGACTGGCGGTCGGACCC
>DASQUY010000272.1:0-6305 GCA_035641055.1 Acidimicrobiales bacterium
ATGCCGGGGGCCTGGATCTCCAGGCGGCGCTGCTCGTCGCCGACGAGCGGGCCCTTGTCGTCGATGGGGTTGCCCAGGGCGTCCACGACGCGGCCCAGCAAGCCGTCGCCCACCGGCACCGACAGGATGCGCCCGGTCGCCTTGACCGTCTGGCCCTCCTTCACCTCCGCCACGTCGCCCAGGACCACGCAGCCGATCGACTCCTCGTCGAGGTTGAGGGCGAGGCCGACGGCGCCGCTCTCGAACTCGAGCAGCTCGTTGACCGCGGCGTCGGGCAGGCCCGCGACCCGGGCGATGCCGTCACCGACCTCGGTGATGCGCCCCACCTGCGCCGTCTCGACGCTGGGCTTGAAGTCCTCGAGGTTCTTGCGAAGCGCCTCGGCGATGTCGGCGGTGTTGATGGTCAGCTCTGCCATCGTGTCGTCCTTGTCCTCGTTCGTCTCGTCCTAGAGGGAGTTGCGGAGCTTGTCGAGCCGGCTGCGCACCGACCCGTCGATGACGGTGTCGCCGACCTGGGCGACGATGCCGCCCATGACCGACGGGTCGACCACGACCTTGACCTCGACGTCCTTGCCCGTGGCCTGACCCAGCGCTTTGGCCAGTCGAGTGCGCTGATCCTCGCTGAGGGGAACCGCCGAGCGCACCTCGGCGACCTCCTTCTTGGCCTCGGCGGCGCTCATCTCCACGAGCTTCTGGATGATGGTCGGGAGCTGCCGGGCCCGGCCGGTGCCCACGACCATCGAGACCAGGGCCACGGTGGTCGACGACGCCCTGCCGCCCAGCAGGTCCTCGACGATCTGCTGGCGGCGCGCCGCCGGGATGCCGGCGTCGGTGAGCGCCTTGCGCAGCTCGTCGTTGCCCCGCAGGGTCTGCGAGAAGCGGAAGAGCTCGTCCTCGACCTCGCCGAGGGTCCCCTCGGCGCGGGCGACCCCGAAGAGCGCCTCGGCGTAGGCAAGTGTGCGGTCGTCAGCCATCCGGTTCTCCTCTAGCCCGGTCTAGGAGCGGTTCGCCGCCACCTGGTTGATGTAGTCCTCGATGAGCTGGGTCTGGGTGTCCTCGTCGAGGCTGCGCTGGACCACAGTCTCGGCGGCGCCGATCGCGAGCTCGGCCACCTCACCGCGCAGGTCGGACACGGCCTGGGCCTTGGCCGACTCGATGTCGGCCACCGCCCTCGATCGCAGGTCGGCCAGCTCGGCCTGGAGGCGTGCCTCCCGGTCCTGCTTCAGGCGGTCGGCGGCCTGGCGGGCCTCCTCGATGATGCGTCCGGCCTCGGATCGGGCGTCGTTGAGCTGGGCGCGGTACTCGGCCAGCACCTCCTCGGCCTCAGTCTTCGCAGTCTCGGCGGCCTGGAGGTCGGAGCGGATGCGCTCGGTCCGGTTCTCCATCATCTGCTTGATCGGCGGGTAGGCGAACCGGCGCAGCAGCAGGAACAGGGCCGTGAAGCTGACGGCGCCCCAGATCAGCTCGTCGGCCGCCGGGAGGATCAGGTTCGGCGCCTCCTGGCAGGCGTCGGGGTCGTCCGCCTCCTCGGCGAGGTGGATGCACTCCTCGGTCTCCTCGGAGAGCTCGGGTTCCTCCTCCTCCTGCGCCGAGGCCGGCGAGGCGAGGATCAGCAGCCCGCCGCCGACGGCGAGGACGAGTCCAGCGAGCAGTCTGCGGGTGCGCACGGTGGCCTCCTCAGCCGGAGATGATGAACGACAGCACGAAGCCGAACAGCGCCAGGGCCTCGGTGAAGGCGATGCCGAGGAACATGGTCGTCCGCACCATGCCGGCGGCCTCGGGCTGGCGGGCCATGGCCGTGATCGCGTTACCGACCACGAGGCCGATGCCGATGCCGGGGCCGATGGCGGCGCCGCCGTAGACGACGCCTCGACCGACAGCGGTGAGGCCCGCCTCGAGCTCGCCTTCTGCCTGCTGGGCGAGGATGGGAAGCACGGGTTTGTCTCCTTCGGTGGGTTGTCAGTGCATGGGATGCATGGCCGCGTCGATGTAGACGGCGGCGAGGATCGTGAAGATGTAGGCCTGCAGGACCGACACCAGGACCTCGAACGCCATCAGGAAGATGAGCAGCGCCAGGGGGATGGCGCCGCCGACGATCGTGGACACGACCAGCGCCTGGGTGATGACCGCGAAGCTCACGAGCAGCAGGTGGCCGGCGAGCATGTTGGCGAAGAGCCGGACCGCCAGGCTGAACGGCTGGGTGAAGAATCGGGTCACCAGCTCGATGGGGGTGAGCAGGATGTACATGGGCTTGGGCACGCCCGGGATGAACATGATCGACTTGAGGTAGTTGACCGGGCCCTGCGACATGACGCCCACCACGTGGTAGAGGACGTAGACCACGAGCGCCATGAAGAGCGGCAGGGCGATGCGGCCGTTCACCGGCATCTGGGCGATCGGGATGACCTCCCAGAGGTTGCCCACGAGGATGAACGTGAACAGCGTCAGCAGGAACGGCGTGAAGCGCAGGCCCTCGGTCCCGATCGTCTGCATGATGATGTTCTCTTGCAGGAACTCGACCGTCGATTCGGCCAGGTTCTGGATGCCCCGGGGCACGAGCTCCTGCTTGGTGCCGGCCAGGTACAGCAGCCCGAAGACAAGCGCCGCCGAGATCCACATGAGGAGGATCACCTTGTTCACCCCGAAGGGGCCGTCGCCGAAGATCGTCGGCCACTCGACCAGGTGGCTGATCGGCGGGAACTCCAGGCCGAAGGTCACGGGTGCACTGCCTCCTTGTTGGCCGGGGCGGCCGGCTTGAGGGCCGGGAAGGCGAGGGACGCGGACACGTAACGCAGCTCCCAGAAGAGGAGCCCGAGGTGGGTGACCAGCACGGTGACGCCGAGGGCGACGAGGTCGATCCAGGGCTCGTTCCTGACCAGCAGCATCACGACCGTGACCAGGCCCATCCGCACGGCGAAGCCGCCGAGGGCGACGCCCATGAGCAGGGTGAGCGACCGGCGGGCGGCCCAGGACAGGGCGAGGGCGGCGAGGACCAGGTTGACGACGACGAGCCCGATCGCCACCGCGGCCGAGGACGCGCCCGCGCTACCCCAGCCGAGGGTGGCGGCGATGAGGACCGCCGGCGCGAACCACACGCCGCGCTTGAGCATGTCGAAGGCCAGCTCGCGCTCGACGGGGGGCGCGTCTGGTACCGGGGCCCGCAGGTCGGCGGCCGTGGGCCTCATGGCCGGGATCCCTCGGGTCCGTGGCTACCGGGTCCGGGCTCGGGCCGGGAACGCCGGGCCAGGCCCGGGACCTGCGCCTCCTGATCGCGCATCCGGGCGTCGTACCGGACGAAGAGCTTCCAGATCTCGTAACCCATGGTGAAGGCGAACAGGACGACCAGGAACAGCGGCGTGGTCCCCAGCCAGGAGTCGAGCCACCAGCCGAGGAGGGCGAAGATCGCCGGGGTCACGGCCAGCTCCATCGCCGTCGACAGTGCGTCGCCGGCACCTCGGTTCAGCTCACGCCTGGCGGACAGGTCGGCCACCCCTCGCTCCTCGTCGAGCTTGTGAATTCATTCCCAATCTACCGGACAAGGTGTGACCCCCGGCAAATCGACGATCGGCGGGGGCCGGCGCGGCAGGTTAGCAACCTCGCGACCCGGACTTCCCACCCGGGAAATCGCCCCGGCGGGCTCCGCCCCGCGAACTGGTCGTAGCTATGCGGCATATGACCGCATAGCTACAACCAGAACGCGTTGTCGCCGCCGCCTAGCCTTCCCGGCCATGGCCGACCTGCTTGCCGCCCACGCCGAGAGCACGCCCGAGGCCGTCGCTGTGGTCGACGGCGACGACCGGATCACCTACGCCGAGCTGAACCGGCGCGTGAACCGCTTGGCCAATGGCCTGCGGGCGCTGGGCGTGGGGGCCGGCGAGCGGGCTGTGTGGTGCGGGTCGAACAGCACGCCGGTGCTCACCTTCCTCCACGCCGCCCGCAAGCTGGGCCTTGTCGCCGTCCCGCTCGCCTACCGATTCACCGCCGAGGAGATGGGGTACGTCATCGACAACAGCGACGCCACGCTGGTGGTCGTCGACGCCGA
This sequence comes from Acidimicrobiales bacterium, assembly GCA_035641055.1. GTDB lineage: Bacteria > Actinomycetota > Acidimicrobiia > Acidimicrobiales > VFJN01 > DASQUK01. Next base: position 4,043 of record DASQUY010000272.1, read on the forward strand.
GCAGGCCGACCGGGTGGCGGCGGTGCGGGACAGGCTCCCGAAGGTGAAGCACGTCGTGGTGTTCGGCGGCTCTACTTTCGAAGGTGCGCACGCCTGGGACGACGTGCTGGCCGGGGCGGGCGCCGACGGCGAGGCCGAGCCGGCCGACGCCGACACGTCCGACGCCGTCGGCGGGTCGACGATGATCTACACCTCGGGCACGACTGGCAAGCCCAAGGGGGCGCTGCGCACGAGCACCGACCCGGCGCTGGTCATGACGATGATCCAGGAGCTGCGCCTGCGGCCCGGCGAGGAGGTGCACATCACGACCGGGCCGCTCTACCACTCGGGCCCGCTGGCCTGGGCCGTCCTCACCCACACCCTCGGCGGCGCCATCGTGCTCATGCGCCACTTCGACGCCGAGCGCTGGATCGACCTCGTCCGCGAGCACCGCGTCACCAACACGTTCACGGCGCCCACCCAGCTCAAGCGGCTCGTGTCGCTGCCCGACCAGGTGCTGGCCCGGGCCGACCTGTCCTCCATGCGATCGCTCGTCGCCAACGCCGCCCCGGTCCCCTACGCCCTCAAGGAGGAGATCGTCGCCAAGCTGGGGGACGGCTTCCTGTTCGAGGTGTACGGGTCGACCGAGCTGGGCGTGGACACGATCCTGCCGCCCGAGGACCAGCTGCGGAAGCCCGGCTCGTGCGGGAAGCCCTACGGCTCGGTGCAGGTGAGGATCGTCGGGCCCGATGGACAGGAGCAGCCGCCGGGCGAGCCGGGCGAGCTGTACATCCGCACCCCGCTGGCGCTCGACGGCTACCACCGGACCGACGAGCCCATCTCGGACCTCGACGGGTGGAAGTCGGTGGGCGACGTCGCCTACGTGGACGACGAGGGCTACGTCTTCATCTGCGACCGCCGCAGCGACATGATCATCAGCGGCGGCATGAACATCTACCCCGCCGAGGTCGAGTCCGTGCTGCACGCCCACCCCGATGTCATGGACGCCGCCGTGTTCGGCGTGCCGTCCGACGAGTGGGGCGAGTCGGTCCACGCCGTCGTGCAACCCAAGGCCGGCCACACGATCGACCTCGCCGCCCTCGAGTCCTATGCGGCCGAGCGCCTCGCCGGGTACAAGCGCCCGCGCACCTGGGAGGTCCGCCCCGAGCTGCCTCGCACCGAGTCCGGCAAGCTCCTCAAGCGCCTGCTGCGCGACGAGCACTGGGAGGGCCGCGCCACCCGGGTCTAAAGCCCCGAGGTCAGAGGTTCCATCACCTCCAGCCCGAGGCCATAGGTTCCGGATCCGGAACTCATTGCCTCGGGCTCCCCCCGGCGGAACCTATTGCCTCGGAACCCGTGGGGTCGGGCGCCGAGTGGGTCGGAGGGGACGCCGCATCCACGACCTCGGCATCGCCGTTGCGCCGGCCGGCCACGCCGGGGGCGAGGATCGTGTACAGGAACAGTCCGAACGCGACCACTCCCAGGGGCACGAACGACGACCCCTCCCCGCTGTACACGGGGATGAGCACGAGGGCCGAGAGCAGGCCCGTCCACGCCCACAGCACCAGGACCGTGCGCCGGTGGCCGTGGCCGAGCCGCATCAGCCGGTTGTGGAGGTGGCCCAGGTCGCGGAGGGTGAGCGCGGCGCGCCCCTTCGCTCGTCGCAGGATCGCCCAGGCGGTGTCGACGATCGGCACCCCCAGGATCACCAGCGGCAGGAACAGCGGGGCGAAGAAGAAGAACGTCTGCCCCCGCACCTCGGCGTCGGTGTTGCCGCCGATCGCGATGGTGGCGGCCGCCATCAGCACCCCGAGCGTGAGGGCCCCGGCGTCGCCCATGAACAGCTTGGCGGGGTGGAAGTTCCACGGCAGGAACCCCAGGCAGGCCCCGAGGACGCAGGCGGCGATCAGGGCGCCGATGTTGTCGTCCCGGATGATGGCATCGTCGTTGTCGAGGAACTCGGCGAACATGAGGATCGCCCCGGCGGCGATGGCCACCACGCCCGCCGCCAGCCCGTCGAGCCCGTCGATGAAGTTGACCGCCTGGGCCATCCCCACCACCCACAGCACGGTGATGAGCGTCGCCAGGTCGGGCGACAGGGCCACGAGGCCCACGAAGGGGATGCGGAAGAAGATGATCGTGACGCCGGCGATGGCCAGGGTGCTGCCCGCCAGCACCGAGCCGGCCGCCTTGGCGGGTGGCGACACCTCGCGCAGGTCGTCGAGCTGCCCGACGACGAGCATGATGACCGCGGCGAGCACCACGCCGAGCGGCTGGGCGATGG
>DASQUY010000273.1:0-7658 GCA_035641055.1 Acidimicrobiales bacterium
CCTCGGCAACCGGGCGCTGTCGATCGCCGGCGGCACCAGCGAGATCCAGCGCAACGTGATCGCCGAGCGGATGCTGGGTTTGCCCAAGGACCCGTGATCCTTCGGTCAGGTACGGCGGGGAAGGACCACCACAGCGACGTCGGGATCGAGGCCGACTAGGTCGGGTTGACCGGTGACGAGGGGCAAGTGCGTGACCTTGGCCACCGCCAAGGCGGTCAGGTCGACGATCAGCTGATCAGGGTGGGCTATCGCAAGGTCGACGAGGGGTGTCAGTGCGACGTGTGCGCTGATCCACTCGCTGACCATTGGACCGATGACGGCGAGGTCGCCCAGGACGTCGGGCGTGCGCCCGTCGTGGAACGATCGCAGGACGGCGACGGCCTCGAGCAGTGCACCGTCGGGCGCCCAGAGCGCGTCGGCGCCGGGGGGTTCGAGCGGCATGGCCCCGACGATGGCGAGGAGCGCGCTGGTGTCGGCGACCGCGGCATCGAGGTGCATCAGGCGCCCAGGGCCCGGCGCCGGATCCGGTTGAACTCCTCCATGCTCAAGGGGGTGCGGCCCTCACGGCGCTGGCGGGCGAGCTCCGCCAACTGGTTCGGCAGGAGCGGCTGCGCCGCATCCCGGGCGATGAGCCGTCGCAGGTACTCCTGCACGGACATCCCAGCGGCGGCTGCCTTGCGGGTGACCACTTCGAGTCCGTCGGGGTCGATGTCCTTGATGGTCACGCTCACCATGTCCGCGATCGTAACCACTACGAAGTCTAGCCGCAACCATAATGGTTGCGGCTAGCGGCTCACGATCGTCACGCTGGCGTTGGCGCCCCGGCCGATGGTGTGGGCCAGGCCGACGCGGGCGTCCGGCACCTGGCGGTCGCCGGCCCGGCCACGGAGCTGGCGGACGAGCTCGGCCACCTGGCCGAGGCCCGACGCCCCCAGGGGTTCGCCCTTGGACAGCAGCCCGCCCGAGCGGTTGATGGCGGCCCGGGCCGACGCGCCGGTGCCCTCGGCCTCCTCGGCCAGCAGCTTGGGCTGCTCCCCGGCGCCGCACAGCCCGAGCTCGACCCACGACAGCAGCTCGCGGCCGGCGTCGGTGTCCTGGCACTCGACCACGTCGAGGTCGCCGGGGCCGACGCCCGCCCGCTCGTAGGCGTCCGTGGCGGCCAGCGTGGTGGGCGGCGTGATGCTGGCGTCGTCGACCAGGCCGGCCAGCGGGGTGGACTCGTCCAGCACACTGCCCGGGAGGTGGCTGCGCAGCGCCACGGCGCTGAGCTTCACGCCGCCGTCGCCGGGCCGGGCGCGCCGCAGGACCACGGCGGCGGCGCCCTCGTTGGGGGAGCACAGCATCCACAGCCGCAGCGGCTCGCACACCAGGCGAGAGGCCAGCACCTGCTCGGCGGTCACCTCGGAGCGGAACATGGCGTCGGGGTTGCGGGCCCCCCAGCGGCGGTTCTTGACCACCAGCGCCGCCAGGTCGTCGACGGCCAGGCCGTGCTCGCGCAGCAGCCGCTGGGCGCGCAGGGCGAAGTAGGCGGGGTTGGCCGACAGCCCCGCCTCCTCCTGCCACGGGGCGAAGAACGACGACCGGATGATGCCCTTGGGCATCTTCTCCACGCCCACCACCAGCGCGGCGTCGTGCTCGCCCGAACGGATCGCGGCGGCCGCCAGCGCCAGCGCCGCCCCGCCCGAGGCGCACCCGGCCTCCACGTCGACGATCGGCACCCCGGTGAGCGCCAGCGCCCCGAGGACCCGGTGGCCGGAGGCCACGCCGCCGTAGGCGGTGGCGCAGTACGCGGCCCCGATGCGGCCCCGGGCCTCGGCGGGCGTCCAGCCGGCGTCTGCCAGGGCGGCCCGGGCGGCGGTGACCCCGAGAGCGGTGGCCGGCGTGTCGCCGAACCGCCCGAACGGGTGCAACCCCACGCCGGCGATCTCGACCCCGGTCACGGCGGCGCCCCAACAGGGGCCGGCAACTCACCTCCCGACGAGGTCGAGGAAAGAGCCAACCGAGGAGGTCGGTCATGTCCTCGACCTCTCGACGGGAGGCAATAGTCCACCGCAACGGTCGGCCATGTCCTCGGGTTCTGCGGGGCCGGCGTCACGGGACGGTCGTCATCTCAGTGGGTGCGAACGCCCAGACGGCAAGGCGGCCGTGCTTCCCGCTCCCACGGCCGCTCGGGCCGGGCAGCTCGTCGGGGACGACCTCCATCGGCTGGCCGAAACGCAGCGCCGCCGGGTCCGACTCCGTCAACCGGCCGACGACCCGCAGCCCCGCGTCCTCCAGCTCCACGATGCCGAAGCCGTAGGGGACCGGGCCCTCGTAGCCCGGCGGGGCGCTCGTCACCGCCGTCCAGGCCCACAGCGTTCCCCGCCGCGGCAGCGGCACGACCTCGACGTCGTCGGCCCCCGTGTAGGGGCACAGCGGCGCCGGGGGGAAGTGGTGCCGGCCGCTCGTCGCCGACCAGCCGCCCAGCAGCGTGAGGCCGCCGTCGTCGCGGGCGAGCCAGGCGTCGGGCCCGCCGGCGCCCTCAGCCACGCTGAATGCGGCCCCGGAGCGCGGCGAAGCACAACCACATGCTGATGGCTCCCACGGCGGCCACGGCCAGCACCGCCTGACCGAGCTCGTCCCACTGCCAACCCCGCATGACGAGCGAGCGTAGGCCCTCCAGCAGGTAGGTGACGGGGTTGATCGACGCCACCGTGTCGAGCCAGCCGGTGAGCTGCGGCCGGGGGACGTACGACGACGTCAGGAACAGGAACGGGAAGAACAGCAGGAAGCTCGAGTTCACCGCCGCCGGGTTGCCGGTCTTGAGGGCGATGGCGTAGCCGAAGCCGGCGAACGCCAAGCTCCAGAGCCCCGAGAGCAGGATGAACGCCAGCACGCCGAGCGGCCCGGCCTCGAAGCGCACGCCAAGGCTGAAGCCGAGGATGATGATCGGCACGGTCAGCGCCGCCGCCACCGTGACGTCGGCCGCCAGGTGCCCGAGCAGGATGGCCAGCCGCCGGATGGGGGTGAGCAGCAGCCGGTCGAAGTAGCCGTCCTGCACGTCGAGGACCAGGGCGTAGGCCCGGGACACCCCGGTGACGCCCAGCAGGATCGCCGTCGGCATCTGGAACGCCTTGAAGCTGAAGTCGGGGATGTTGGCCTCGGTGAGGTCCTGCAGCGTGCCGATGTTGACGACGTAGAAGAACAGGGCGATGAAGATCGGCGGGATCACCGCCTCGACGTCTCGGGGGACGGCCCGCAGCGCCCGCCCGGCGATGGAGGCGATGTCGTGGAGGGTCCCGGCCGGCCGGGCGCGGATCCCGGTGCCGGAGACGGGGACGGTGGCGTCGGTGACGGTCATCGGGCGACCTCCGCGGTCTCGGTCTCGGACTCGGTCATCTCGGCGAGCTCGGCGTCGATCGCCTCGTCGTCGCGCTGGATGTGTGTGCCGGTGAGCTCGAGGAACACGTCGTCGAGCGTCGGTGTACGCAGCGTGAGGTCGCGTACCGGCACCCCGCAGTTGTTGAGCGCCACGGCTACCGGGCCGATGACCGCGGTGCCGTCGGCGGCCGTGATGACCAGCTCGCTGCCGCGGGCCTCGACCCCCACGACCCCGGCGACGCTCTCGACCGCGGGGCAGGCGGCCTCGCCGTCGCCGTCGAGGCGGGCGAAGATGACGTCGGTCCCGATGCTGCGCTTGAGCTCGACGGGCGTGCCCTCGGCGACGATGCGGCCCTCGTTGATGATGCCGACCCGGTCGGCCAGGGCGTCGGCCTCCTCGAGGTACTGAGTGGTGAGGAAGATCGTCATGCCCAGCTCGCGGTTGAGCCGCCGCACCTCGTCCCACACCCGCGCCCGGCTGACCGGGTCGAGCCCGGTGGTCGGCTCGTCGAGGAACAGCACCTCGGGGTTGTGGACGAGCGCCGCCGCCAGGTCGAGCCGGCGCTTCATGCCGCCGGAGTAGGTGCTGATCGGCCGGCCCAGGGCGTCACCGATGTCGATCAGCGTGGCCAGGTCGGCGACCCGCCTGTCGACGTCGGGACGCGACAGCCCGTAGAGCCGACCCTGGAGTCGCAGCAGCTCCTCGCCGGTCTGCTTGGGGTCGAGCGCCGCCTCCTGGAGCGCGACGCCGATGCGCAGCCGCACCTCGGTGGGCTCGCCGGCGACATCGTGGCCGGCGACGACGGCGCGGCCGCTGGTAGGGGCCAGGAGCGTGCACAGCACCCGGACGGTGGTCGATTTGCCGGCCCCGTTGGGGCCGAGAAAGCCGTAGATCTCGCCGGCCTGGATGGCGAGGTCGACCTCGTCGACTGCAGTGAGGCCGTTGAACTGCCGGACGAGCTTCTCGGCGCTGATGGTCGTACTCATGTTCGGCAACGCTACTCCTCAAGAAGGGGCTGATCTTGGACGTTTGTCGCCGATACGACGCAATCACAGCGCAAAACTGTGCGTCGGCTAGGAACCCTTGCACCTTGTATTAGGAGTGCTTACTATCCGGCGTCATGCGCCGCCTCCTGTCCGTCGCCGCCCTCTCGAGCCTCGTTCTCGTCGCCGCGTGCGGCGACGACGGCGGGGAGGCCGGTGGCGCGGCGTCGGCGTCCGCGCCCGTCGACGGCGAGGGCGCCGTGGACGGCGCCTTCCTCGCCACCGTCGAGCACCGCTACGGCACCACCGAGATCCCCGAGGCGCCGCAACGGGTCGTGACCCTCGGGTTCTCCGACCAGGATGCCGTGCTGGCGTTCGGCGTCGTCCCGGTCGCCGTCACCGACTGGTACGGGGACCACGAGTTCGCCACGTGGCCCTGGGCCCAGGACGAGCTGGGCGACGGCGAGCCGGTCGTGCTCAACGAGGGCGCCTTCACCGGCGAGCAGGACTTCAACTACGAGCAGATCGCCGCCCTCGACCCCGACCTCATCCTCGGCCTCTTCACGGGCATGACGCCGGAGGAGTACGAGACGCTCTCCGCCATCGCCCCCACCGTGGCGCCGTCCGGCGACTACCCGTTCTTCGGCATGCCCTGGCAGGAGACCACCCGCGCGGTGGGCCAGGCGCTCGGTCAGCCGGAGCGGGCGGAGGAGATGGTCGCCGAGGTCGAGGGGCAGTTCGCGGCGGCGAGGTCCGACCACCCCACCTTCGAGGGGCTGGAGATGGTGGTGGCCGAGGTGTTCGAGCCCGGCAAGTCGTTCGCCCGCAGCGCCACCGACCCGCGGACCGTGTTCATGACGTCGCTCGGCTTCGTCCTCCCCGACGACATCGCCCGGCAGGCGGGCGACAAGGACGGCGCCGACATCAGCGACGAGCAGATGGCCCTCCTCGATCGGGACCTGCTGGTGTGGAACATCGGCTGGGAGCCCGAGCTGCGCTCACAGATCGAGGACAAGCCCCTGCACGACCAGCTCGACGTGGTGGCCGAGGGCCGCGAGCTGTTCATCGAGGACCCGCTGGTGTCGGGGGCCCTCACCTGGTCGACCGTGCTGAGCCTGCCCTACGCCATCGAGCACCTGGTGCCGCAGATCGCCGACGTCGTGGGTGGCTAGTGCGGCATCAGCCGGTGAACCGGGGCGTGGCCGGCTCCGCGGGGTCGGCCGGCGTGGCCGGCTCCGCGGGGTTGGCCGGCGTGGCGGGCCTGGCGGGCGTGGCCGGCTTCGCGGGCTCGGCTGGCCTGGCCGGCGTGGGCGGCTTGTCCCCCTCGACCACGGCGCTCCACGCGAAGGTGACGGCCAGCGCATCGTGGTCGGACAGCGGCTCGCCGTCGTCGCGCCGGAACCGGTCCCGCTCGAAGCTGTGGGCCAGCGCCTCGATGGTCACGCCGCCGCCGCTGCGGAACATGAACCGGTCGATCTCGTTGGCGTCGTCGCCGCAGTCCACGACCTCGCACACGTCGGTGAGCCCCGTCTCCTCCCGGAACGTCGCCAGGACCTCGCCGTCCGGCTGGCGGTTGGGGCGGAGGTTGAAGTCGCCGCCGACGATCACCGCCTTGCCCGCCGAGTGGGTGACCATGAAGGCGGCGAGCTGCTCGTAGTCGAGGCGGCTGAGCCGCTCGTCCTCGGCGGTGCCCCCGGCCTCGCCGTGCAGGTTGTACACGTCGACCTCGACGCCGGGGGCCAGCGTCGTGGTCGCCACGGAGAAGCCCTTCTGGGACAGGCAGTCGCCGGCGCCGCCGTCGCTCGTGTCGATGCCGCCGAAGCAGCCGTCCCACATGACCCGGGTCAGCTCGCCGAACGGGAACCGGGACATGCGGTTGAGGCCGTCGGAGACGAACGCCTCGGGACGGCGCGGGTCCGTGCCTAGCGGGAGCGGTGCCGGCTCGGACAGGAACGGGTGCGTGACCTGCGAGACCAGCACCTCGTGGTAGACCTCGAGGCCCCCCGGCAACGGGGGGTTGTTGGCCCAGCTCTCCTGCACCAGCACGAGGTCGTAGGCGTTGAGCAGGGGGCTGATGAGCACTGTGTTGACGTCGGGCTCCGAGCCCGACAGCGCGGCCGGCAGCCCGGCCACGTTGTAGGTGAGGGCGGTGAACTCGCCGCTCACCTCGGTGGGCTGCTGGGCGTCGGCGGTCGCCACCGCTCCAGTCTGCGACACCGCCAGTGCCCCGGCCGCCACGGTCATGATCCCCCAGCGCGATCTCCTCATGTGGCGCCTTGCCCCTCCTCCACGAACTCCCTCGTGAACTCCCACCATTGCAGCTCGCAGGTCATGGGTAACAAGTAGCGCAGGTAAATCGAGTGGATCTTGACCGGGCCCTGGTCGTCGACGGCGAGGTCCTCGAGCTCGAGGCGGGGGTCGCGCTCGCGGAACGCCGCCGCTCGGTCCCGGGCCGCCACCAGCTCGTCGAGCGTTCCGAGGGCGAAGCCGAAGTGATCGGTGCGGGTGCCGCGTAGGGGCTCGTCGCCGGCGACGACGAAGATGAACTGATCCCAGTGGACGCAGCTCAGGATCAGGCGCTGGCGGTCGATCGTCATGGTCGGCATCTCGGTGAACCCGAGCACCTCGTCGAAGTAGCCACACAGGTCGGCCCGGCCGGCCTCGTCCAGCAGGTCGGGCGGCACGCTCAGCGCCACGTGATTCAGGCGGGGATTCCCCGACGGGTAGTAGGGATGGGTCATGTCTCCTCCGCGGCGAGCTTCGGCACGATCATCACCTTGCCCGCGACGTCGCCGGCGGCGAGGCGGCCCAGCGCATCGCCCAACCGGTCGAGCGGCACGTCGTCGGGCTCGATCAGGGCGTCGCTGGGGATGGCGCCGGAGGCCAGCAGCTCCAGCGCTCGGTCGAACCCGTCGGCGTCGTAGATGAACGAGCCCGTCACGGTCAGCTCGTTGAGCAGCATCCGGTTGGCGTCGAACGACGGCGGCTCGATGCCGGCGCCGACCAGCACCAGCCGACCGCCCCGGCGCAGCTGTTGGAGGCCCGCCTCCATCGCCGCCTTGCGGCCGGAGCACTCGAACACCACGTCGACGGCCCGCGGCGCCAGGGCCTCGGGCTCCCAGAGGGGAAAGGTGGGCAGGTCGTCGGGATGCACGACCTCGGCGCCGAGCGCACGTGCCAGCGCCTGCCGGCTTCCCGCGGGCTCCACGACCGTGACCGTGCCCAGGCCCCGGGCCGCCAGGGCGACCACGGTGAGGGCGCCGATGGGGCCGGCACCCAGCACCATGGCGCTGTCCCCCGGTCCGATCTGCGAG
>DASQUY010000274.1:0-5380 GCA_035641055.1 Acidimicrobiales bacterium
GTCGAGGAGTGCCCGGTGCCGAAGCCGCCGCCGCCGCCCCCGCCGCCTCCTCCGCCGCCGAAGGATGGCGTGACACCGCCGCCGCCGAAGGATGGCGTGACACCGCCGCCGCCGAAGGATGGCGTGACACCGCCACCGAAGCCGACGCCGCCAGCGCCGCCAGCGCCGCCAGGCCCACCGGCCGCGCCGGCCGCGCCGGCCCAGCCGGTGGTTGCCCAGCCCACCGTTACGGGCTGACGGCCTTTCCCCAACACACCTGACGCCACTCCAAGGGGTGGGGCCCTGACGGCCGGTTCCGCCGGTGGGCCTCGCCCCTGGCGCGCGCACGACCGCAGGCGCGGGATCCCCTCACTGCCGGGTTAACCTGTCCCGTCCCATGTCCCGTTCGGGGCTGCCGGCCTGCCGCCCGGAACACCGACGGGGCGCCCGCGACCAACCAGGAGCACCACGTGCCGGCGACGATCGTGGTCGGAACCCAGTGGGGCGACGAGGGCAAGGGCAAGTTCACCGACCTCTTCGCCAAGGAGATGGACCTCGTCGTCCGCTATCAGGGCGGCCACAACGCCGGGCACACGCTGGTCGTCGACGGTGAGACGTTCGCGCTGCAGCTCGTCCCCTCGGGCGTGCTCTATCCCCACATCACGCCGGTCATCGGCAACGGCGTCGTGGTCGACCCGGCGGTGCTGCTCGACGAGATCGACATGCTCACCGACCGGGGTGTCGACTGCGGCCGGCTCAGGGTGTCCTCCAGCGCCCACCTCATCCTGCCCTACCACCAGTTGCTCGACCGCGTGACCGAGCGCTACCTCGGCAAGAACAAGCTGGGCACCACCAAGCGGGGCATCGGCCCCTCGTACGCCGACAAGGCGGCCCGGGTGGGCCTGCGGGTCTCCGACCTCTACGACCCCAAGATCTTCCGCCAGAAGCTCGAGCTGGTGCTGAAGGAGAAGGGTCAGCTCCTCGCCAAGGTCTACAACCAGCTCCCGCCGAGCGTCGACGAGATCGCCAAGGTGTACCTCGACGACCTCGCGCCCCGCCTCGAGCCGTTCGTGGCCGACACCGTGAACCTCGTGCACGAGGCCCTCGAGGTCGGCCGGCACGTGCTGTTCGAGGGGGCGCAGGCGACGTTCCTCGACCTCGACCACGGCACCTACCCCTACGTGACCTCGTCGAATCCCGTGGCCGGGGGCGCCTGCACGGGCACCGGCGTCGGTCCCCGGTTCATCGACCGCGTGGTGGGCATCGCCAAGGCCTACGTCACGCGGGTGGGCGCCGGGCCGTTCCCCACCGAGCTGTCCGACGAGGTGGGCGACGCGCTGGTCGAGCGGGGCCACGAGTACGGCACCAACACCGGCCGTCGCCGACGGGCCGGGTGGTTCGATGCCGTGATGCTGCGCCATGCGGTGCGCCTCAACTCGCTGTCCGAGCTCGCCCTCACGAAGCTCGACGTGCTCGATGTCTTCGACACCGTCAAGGTGTGCGTCGCCTACGAGGCCGACGGCCGGCGGATCGAGCGGTTCCCGGACGACCAGTCGCTGCTCCACAAGCTCACGCCGGTGTACGAGGAGCTGCCGGGGTGGTCGTCCGACCTCACGACGTCGACCGAGCCGGGCCACCTGCCCGCCGCCGCGCACGACTACATCGGCTTTCTCGAGGGCCAGGTGGGGGTCCCGATCCGGCTGGTCGGTGTGGGCCCGGGGCGCGACCAGCACGTGCAGCTGCAGCCGTAGGGGGCAAGGGGACGAGCAATGCGGGTCTGCGTCGTCGGATCGGGCGGGCGGGAGCACGCCCTCGCCCACGTGCTGGGCCGCACGGCCGAGGTCGTGGTGACGCCCGGCAACCCGGGCATCCCGGGCTCGGTGGCGACGCCCCCGGAGGAGGTCGACGCCGACCTGTTCGTCGTGGGCCCCGAGGCGCCGCTGGTGGACGGGCTGGCCGACCGGCTGCGAGCGAACGGCCGGCTCGTGCTCGGCCCCGGCGCCGACGGGGCGTGGCTCGAGGGTTCCAAGGCCTGGATGAAGGAGCTGGTGGCTGCGGCCGGCGTCCCCACGGCCCGCTACGGTCGCTTCGACGACGAGGACGGCGCCGTCGCCTTCCTGCGAGACATGCCCGGCCCGTGGGCGGTCAAGACCGACGGCCTCGCCGGCGGCAAGGGCGTGTTCGTCACCGACCGGCTCGCCGACGCCGTGGCCGACGTGCGCGACAAGCTGGCGGGCCGCTCGTTCGGCGACGCCGGCCGCCGGGTCGTGATCGAGGAGGGCCTGACCGGGCCCGAGCTGTCCGTGCTCGCGGTGTGCGACGGCCAGCGGGCGGTGCCGCTGGCGCCGGCACAGGACTTCAAGCGCGTGGGGGACGGCGACACCGGCCCCAACACCGGGGGGATCGGCGCGTACTCGCCGGTGCCGGTCGCCGGTGACGACGTGGTCGGCACGGTCATGGACCGGTTCGTCGAACCGACGCTGGGCGAGCTGCGCCGCCGGGGGATCGACTACCGCGGTGTGCTGTACGCCGGCCTCATGCTCACGACGGAGGGCCCGAAGCTGCTGGAGTACAACGTGCGCTTCGGCGACCCCGAGGCCCAGGTGGTGCTGCCGCGCCTCACCACCGACCTGGCCCCGCTGCTAGCGGAGGCGGCGGCCGGCGACCTGCGCCGAGCGCCGGCACCCACCTTCGACCCCCGTGCTTGGGTCACCGTCGTACTCATGGCCGAGGGCTATCCGGGCCGGCCCCGCACGGGCGATGTGATCGAGGGTCTGGCCGACGCCGAGTCGGCGGGCGCCACCATGTTCTGCGCCGGCGTGGACCGCGATGGGGCGGGTCGACTGCTGACGGCCGGCGGGCGGGTCCTCGCGGTCACGGCCCGGGGCGACACGATCGCCGCCGCCCGCGACCGGGCCTACGCCGCCGCCAGCAAGATCTCGTGGCCCGGCATGTTCTGCCGCACCGACATCGCCCTGGCGGCCACCTCATAGACCGAACTGGGTGCAGCTATGCGGTATATGTCCGTATAGCTGCACCCAGAATGGAGAAGATGTGACCGACAAGAAGGTGGCCGTCCTCATGGGATCGGCCAGCGACAAGGAGACGATGGCGGCCGCCGCTGACACGCTGGCCCGCTACGGCATCGAGGCCGACGTGCGCGTCATGTCCGCCCACCGCACCCCGGCGGCCGTGGCCGACTTCGCCTCGTCGGCGCGGGACCGCGGCTACGCCGCCGTCATCTGCGGTGCCGGCATGGCTGCGCACCTGGCGGGCGCCGTGGCCGCCCACACGACCCTGCCGGTGATCGGCGTGCCGCTGTCCGGTGGCCGCACCCTCGGGGGCGTCGACGCCCTCTACGCCACGGTGCAGATGCCCAAGGGCGTCCCCGTGGCGACCGTCGCCGTCGACGGCGCCATGAACGCGGCGCTGTTGGCGGTGCAGATGCTGGCCGTCGACGACGACGAGCTCACCGCCGAGCTGGCCAAGCACCGGGACGAGCTGACGCCCAAAGAAGCCTGATCCGCCCCCATCCAGGGTGTTTGCGCCGGCCCGCACGAAGTGTAAACATGCCGGCCCGAATCGTGCTTGCTGGGGGCTCGCGGGGTCAGGCGGACGCCCCCGGCGTTGAGCGGGGAGGAAACGCAATGACGCGTGAAACAACGGCGTCCCGCGCCCGCGGGGCGATGGGCCTGGTGTCGATGGCGATCGGGGCGGGGATGCTCACCTTCGCCTTGGCCGCGCCGGCCGGTGCGCACGAGGGCAAGGAGCCCGACAAGAGCCTGGGCCCGGACAACTTGAGCTGCGCCGAGCTCGCCGAGCGGTACGGCGTCGAGGGGGAGTGGATCCAATCCAAGATCGAGGCCGGTGATCTCCCGGGTGAGGGCGGGTCACAGACCTACGTGCTCAGTGACCGCGGCACACCCGGCGACGAGGCCGACGACGCCATCGTGACCATCACGATGGTGATCGAGGACAAGGTCTTCGACTGGGAGGCGAACGTCGGCATCGACGGCGTCTTCGTGAAGGGCGGCAGCGGGGGATCGTGGTTCTACGGCTACCAACCCGATGTCGACGAACAGGGCAACGTCAGCGGCCCCGGTGAGGAGGCAACCCAAGGCGTCGACCACGGCACGCCGCCCTACCACGACAAGTGGAAGAACCAGATCAGCCACATCACGTTCTGCTGGGACGACGAGTACACGCCACCCACCACCGAGGACACCACGCCGCCGTCGACAGAGGACACCACCCCACCGTCAACGGAGGACACGACCCCGCCGTCGACCGAGGACACGACGCCGCCGTCGCCCACCCCGACCGAGGAGAACAACCCCGGGGAGTCCACGGCGACCACGATCGAGGTGGCGGGCAATCCCGGCGAGTCGAGCTCGACCACCAGCACCGTGGCCGTCGAGGTGGCGTCCAACTCCGACGCTCTGCCCCGCACGGGCAGCAGCAACAGCACGATCCTGCTGGTCGCGCTGGGTGGCGTCCTCGTGCTCGGGGGCGGCGCCCTCCTCGCCACCATGCGGATCCGACGTCCCGGCGCCTGAGCCGTCCTGGTCCTTGAAGGAAAACGGCCGTAGAGCGGCCGTTTTCCTTCAAAGGGCCCGCCTGCCGGCCAGACTGGGAGCGTGAAACCCGTCCTGCCGGACGTCTTGGCGTCGCGCTATGCGAGCCACGCGATGGTCGAGCTGTGGTCGCCCGAGCGCAAGGTGCGGCTGGAGCGCGACCTGTGGATCGCGGTGATGGAGGCCCAGCGGGTCCTCGGGCTCGACATCCCGGCCGAGGCCATCGACGACTACCGGGCGGTGGCCGACAAAGTGGACCTCACCTCCATCGAGGCGCGTGAGCGGGTCACACGGCACGACGTCAAGGCCCGCATCGAGGAGTTCTCCGCCCTCGCCGGCCACGAGCATGCCCACGCGGGCATGACCTCACGCGACCTCACCGAGAACGTCGAGCAGCTCCAGGTCCGCCTCGCCCTGGAGCTGGTGCGTGATCGCACGGTTGCCGGCTTGGCGCGCCTGGCCGAGCGGGCAGCGGAGCATGCGGCCCTGGTCATCACCGGGCGCTCGCACAACGTGGCGGCGCAGGCGACCACGCTCGGCAAGCGCTTCGCCAACTCGGGCGACGAGCTGCTCCAAGCCCACCGCCGGCTCGAGGACCTGCTGGCTCGCTACCCCCTGCGGGGCATCAAGGGGCCGGTCGGCACCCAGCAGGACATGCTCGACCTGCTCGGCGACGAGGCGGCCGTCGACCGCCTCGAGTCGGCCGTGCTCGAGCGCCTCGGCTTCAGGGCGGCTCTCACCAACGTCGGCCAGGTCTATCCCCGTTCGCTCGACCTCGACGTCACGTCCGCGCTCGCTCAGGCGGTCGCCGGCCCGTCGAGCCTCGC
>DASQUY010000275.1:0-2678 GCA_035641055.1 Acidimicrobiales bacterium
TCCCAGGCGCTGCCGAGCATGCGGTAGGCGATCCCGAGGAGCCGGGGCCGAAGCTCGGTGAACTCCGGGGCGAGGTCGTCGGCCGTCATGGTGCTGGACATGATGTTGGCGTGGTCGTCTCAGGTTGGGAAGGCCTGGTGCTCGCGCCACTCGCCGATGACGAACGGCCAGCCTTCCCAGGCGCTCGGGAACTGCGGCCGCCAGCCGGTCTTCGCCGTGAACCGCTGGTTCGAGACACGGAGCGACCGGAGCAGTGGCGCGACCCCCGGCGACGGCTCCATGTCGACCGACCGCACCGCCGGGGGCGGCACGCCGAGGGCCTTGGCCAGCGCGTCGACGTAGTCCGTGCGGGGCAGCGGCCCGTCGTCGACCACGTTGTAGACGCCTCTCGGCGCGTCCAACGCCGCCACGACGGCTGACGCGGCGTCGTCGGTGGTGACGGGAGACCTATAGGCCGACTCCGGGCCCAGCTCGGCCGGCTGGCCGGCCCGGACGGCGTCGATCGCCTCGACCGTGTGGCCGCTGTCGAAGCCGTAGAACTGGCCGAACCGGAGCACGACCCCGGCCCCTCCGTGCTCGGCGAACCGGGCCGCCTCGGCCTCGGCCACCAGCGCCGACGACGTGGCGCCGGGCTCGAGCGGGGTGGACTCGTCCAGGAGGCGGTCGCCGCCGTCGGCGTAGAGGAAAGCGATCGATTCCTGTACGTAGCGGCCGGCGCCGGCCGCCAGCGCGGCGTCGACCAGGTTGCGCGACGCCTCGCGGCGGATCCGGTCGTTGTCGTCCCAGGCCGACGGGCTGCTGGCGCGGTCGCCGACGGGGATAGCCGTCGCCAGGTTGCAGACCACGTCGTGACCCGACACCGCGGCGATCACCGCCTCCCGATCGAACAGGTTCACCTCCACTGGTGTGACACCGGCGGCGTCCAGCGCGGCCCGTTTGCCAGGATTCCGGGCGATCCCGGTCACCTCGTGGCCTGCCGCCACCAACCGGGCGAGCCGTCACTCCCTCTGTTGACGGGCGAGCACCGGGCGAGCGTGACAGCCGAGGCGGTCGCTACCCGCGTATCTCGCGCTAGTGGGTGCTCGAGCCCACCTCGGCGGCCGCCGTGCCGTCCGGTTGCAGCTCGAGAGCCTTGGCGACCAGCTCGTACGAGCGGATGCGGTCGTCGTGGCCGTGCACGTGGGTGGTGATGATCAGCTCGTCGGCGCCGGTGCGGTCCACGAGGTCGAGGAGCTC
This sequence comes from Acidimicrobiales bacterium, assembly GCA_035641055.1. Classification (GTDB taxonomy): domain Bacteria; phylum Actinomycetota; class Acidimicrobiia; order Acidimicrobiales; family VFJN01; genus DASQUK01. The sequence goes on from DASQUY010000275.1 coordinate 1,237, forward strand.
CTGCCGCACGGCGGCGGGATCGCCGATGACGTGGGACGCCGTCCAGCTCTCCGCGATCGCGCGCTCGGCCGGCGTGAACTGGTATCGGGCCGCCTCCTCCGGCGTGGGGAGGCGCCCGGGCCGCCCGCGGCGGAGCCGGACGAACGACAGTCGGCTCGGGGCGGCCAGCCACCGGGCCCGGCTGTGGTCGTCGGCGCACACGACGGACACGCCCAGCATGACGTAGGGCTCGGACAGCATGGCCGACGGCCGGAACGTGTCGCGGTAGATGGCGACGGCGGTGTCGGTGTTGCGTGACGAGAAGTGGTGCGCGAACGAGAACGGAAGTCCGAGCAGGCCCGCCAGCTGGGCGCTGTAGTCGCTCGAGCCCAGCAGCCACAGGGCCGGCTGGTAGCCCAGGCCCGGCGTGGCCTCGATGTGGCGGAACGGGTGCTCCTCGGGGAAGGACCCGTTGAAGTAGCCGAGGAGCTCGCCGAGCAGGGGGGTGAGCTGCTCATCGACGGCACCCCGCCGGACGGCCCGGGCGGTGACGGGATCGGTGCCGGGGGCGCGGCCGATGCCGAGATCGATCCGCCCGGGGTGCAGGGCCTCCAGCGTCCCGAACTGCTCGGCGACGACCAGCGGCGAGTGGTTCGGCAGCATCACGCCGCCCGACCCGATCCTGAGCGTCGACGTGGCGCCGGCGAGGTGGGCCATCACGACCGGCGGCGCGGCGCTCGCGATGCCCGGCATGTTGTGGTGCTCGGCCACCCAGTGGCGTCGGTAGCCGAGGCGCTCCGCCCGCTGGGCCAGGTGGATCGAGTTGCGCAACGCCGCCGCCGGCGAGGAGCCCTCACCGACCGGCGCCAGGTCGAGGACGGACAGGGAGAGTCGGCCACCAGCCATCGGCTGACGTCAACCGCCGTGGCACCACCGATGTTCCCCCGCGGTCCGGCCGGTGACTACTCGAACGGGAACGGCGTCTGGAACCACCAGGGTCGGTCGTCGAGCTGCACGGACGTCACCCATTTGATCCACCACGGCCCGCGGCGGCCCGGGGCGACGAGGCGCACGGGGGCGCCGTGGCCGCGCCGCAGCGGCTGGCCGCCATAGCCGACCGCCAGGTAGAGGTCGTCGACGTCACCGAAGGGGAACAGCCGGCTGTAGCCAGTGGCCGATGCGACCTTGATGCTCCGCGCCGACCTGTCGGCGATCAGTTCGCGCAGGGGCACGGCGTCCCACGCCTGCGTGCTCCACCAGCCCCCGGTGCAGTCGAGCGTCGCGGTCACGGGCCGGGAGCGGGCCGCCAGGTCGGCGACGTCCACACGGTCGCCGAGCACGTCGAGCCGCCAGGCGGCGGCGTCCGTCGATGCCGGCGCCCGGTCGTTGATCCACGACACGGTGGGCATGCGGTCGGGATCGAACGAACCGGCCTCGTGTGATCCCGTGAACCGGCGGGAGCC
>DASQUY010000276.1:0-4377 GCA_035641055.1 Acidimicrobiales bacterium
CGGTGCGGCTGGCGGGCGGTTCGGTCGCCGACGCCGCGGTGGCGGCCAGCGCCGTGCTCGCCGTCACGACGCCCCACATGTGCGGCATGGGCGGCGACCTGTTCGCCGTCGTCGTCCGGCCGGGCCGGCGGCCGGAGGTCCTCAACGCCTCGGGCCGGGCCGGCTCCGGCGCCGATCCCGACCGCCTCCGGGCCGACCACGGCACGACGCCGCCGCTGCGCGACGACGTCCGCGTCGTCACCGTCCCCGGCTGCGTGGACGGCTGGCTGGCCCTGCACGCCCACCACGGGAGCCTGCCCCTGGCCGACGTGCTGGCGGACGCCATCGGATACGCCGAGGACGGGTTCCCCGCCTCGCCCCTGCTGGCCGCCACGGCCTCCGACGTCGCCGGGCGGCCCGGGACCGACGACCTCACGCGCCGCGCCCCGATCCGGGCGGGTGACCGGATCCGCCGACCGGGAGTCGCCCGCGCCCTGCGCGCCGTCGCCGCCGAGGGTCGGGACGGGTTCTACGGCGGCGAGTTCGGCGAGGGTCTCGTCCGGCTCGGCGCCGGCGAGTTCGTCCCCGAGGACCTCGCCCGCGACCAGGCCGACTGGGTCGAGCCCCTCCGCTTGCGGGTCTGGGACCACGACCTGTGGACCCCGCCGCCGAACTCGCAGGGCTACCTCACGCTGTCGTCGGCCTGGATCGCCCAGGGCCTGCCGCTGCCCGCCGGTCCCGACGATCCCGGCCGGGCCCACCTGCTCGTGGAGGCGACCCGCCAGGCGGGTCACGATCGGCCCGCCGTGCTGCACGAGCACGCCGACGGCGCCGCCCTGCTCGACCCCGACCGCCTGGCCCCGCGGCGGGAGCGGATCGACCCCGACCGGGCCGGCGACCTGCCGGCGCCCGTCGCCGGCGGCGGCACCATCTTCCTCGCCGCCGCCGACCACGACGGCAACGGCGTGGCGCTCATCCAGTCCAACGCCGCCGGCTTCGGATCGCACCTGGTCGAGCCCCGAACCGGCATCTTCCTGCACAACCGGGGGATCGGGTTCTCGCTCGAGCCCGGCCACCCGGCCGAGTACGGCCCGGGGCGCCGGCCGCCCCACACCCTGGCGCCCCTGGTCGCCACCCGGCCCGACGACGGCTCGCTGCACGCCGTCGTGGGCACGATGGGCGGCGACAGCCAGCCCCAGGTGGTGCTCCAGCTCCTCGCCCGGCTGCTGGCCGCCGGCCAGGACCCCGCCACCGCCGTCGCCGCCGGGCGCTGGGTGCTCGGCGCCGGGCAGGGCCCCAACTTCGGTGTGTGGCGCGACCCGGCCGCCATCCGGGTGCGGGTCGAGGCCCACGCCCCGCCGGCCTGGACCGAGGGGCTCACGGCTCGCGGGCACCGGGTCGAGCCGATCCGGGCCTTCGACCACCGGGCCGGCCACGCCCATGTCATCGTCCGGGCCGAGGACCACCTCGCCGGCGCCGCCGATCCCCGGGCCGTCGTCGGCGGAGTCGCCGTCCTTTAGGATCTCCTCCACGCCTCGACCGCTCACCGAACCCCGGCTCACGCACGTCGCCCTGCCCTGCTCCGACCTCGATCGGACGATCGACTTCTACACGTCGCTGACGCCGCTCGTCGTGATCGCCCGCAACGAGGACGAGGGCGGGCGCGGTGCCTGGCTATCGAACGACCGGCAGGCGAGGGACCCGTTCGTGCTCGTGCTGGCAGAGCTCGCACCGGGGGTGGCGACCGGCTTCGGGCACGAGCCGGGCAAGCCCGTGCCGATCCTGCGGCCGTTCGCCCACATCGGCATCGAGATGCCCCGGCGCGAGGACGTCGACGCCGTCGCCGCCCGGGCTCGCGAGCTGGGGTGCCTGCACTGGGAGCCCCGCCAGGGGCCCGAGCACATCGGTTACATCTGTGCTGTCCAGGATCCCGACGGCAACGTCGTCGAGTTCTCGCACGACCAGAAGGTGTTCGCCACCGTGCGGCGCCTCTGGGGCGAGGGCGACTGACGGGCGGACGGGCCGGCCGTCGGCTACATCCGCTCCAGGTAGGTCATCGCCCCTGTCCGGGCGGCCTCGATCGCCGCGCGCATGCGGACGACCATCACGGGCTTCAGGTGCGAACCGAGCTCGGCGGACGGGACGAAGGCGATGTCGCACAGCTCCTCGGCCTGTAGCACGTAGTCGTCGGGACACGCGGACGAGGTGCCGCCGTCGAAGACGAACATGACGCCGTCGCCGGGTGTCCTCGCCCCGTCGGCGTAGTGCACGCAGAGGAGATCTCCGATCTCGACCTCCCGGCCGAGCTCTTCGCGACACTCTCGCCGGGCCGCCTCTCTCGGGGACTCACCGGCCTCGGCAAGACCTCCCGGGATCTCCCAGCCCTCCTTGTAGGTGGGCTTCACGAGGAGGACGTCGCCCTCGGGGTTCCGGATCAGCGCCCCCGAGCCGACCCGTTTCGCCGGGAGCTTCGACGGGTCGAAGGGATAACCGGCGGACACGGGCGCTCAGTCCTCGAGCTGTCGGGCCAGGGACTGCGTGGCCTCGATGAACTCGTCGATCATCTCGTAGACGACCTGGGCCGCGGGCTTCGGGGCGTTCATGGCTCCGACGATCTGACCGACGTAGTAGTTGGCCAGCTTCTCGGCGCCCGAGCCCTGGCGGAAGGCCGCCCGATCGATGCGCCGCAGCGCCCGGTCGACGAGGACCGGCTGCAGCGGCATGTCGAGCGGGGCGGGCGTGTCGGGCCGCTCCCACTCCTCGGTCCAGGCGCTGCGTAGCTGCCGGGCGGGCTTGCCGGTGCGCGACCGCGACCGCACGGTGTCCGCCGAGCGGGCAGCCAGCAGCTTCTCCTTCACCACCGGGTGGGTCTCCGCCTCCTCGGTCGTCAGCCACACCGAGCCGCACCACACGCCGGCGGCCCCCAGCGCCATCGCCGCCGCCATCTGGCGCCCCCGTCCGATGCCGCCGGCGCCCAGGACCGGGACGTCCCCCACGGCGTCGACGATCTCGGGGATCAGCACCATGCTGGCGATCTCGCCGGTGTGGCCGCCGGCCTCGTAGCCCTGCGCCACGATGACGTCGACGCCAGCCGCCACGTTGCGCTCGGCGTGGTGGGCGGCGCCGGCGAGGGCCCCGACCCGGCGGCCGGAGGCCCGGGCGGCCTCGATCATGGGCTCGGTGGGCGGGCCCAGGGCGTTGACCACGAGCGCCGTGCGGTGGGCCAGGGCGATGTCGAGCTGGGGCCCGGCGCGCTCGGCGGAGAAGATCATGCCGGCGCCGGCGTCGTCCACGGTGGGTCCGGCATCGTCGTCGGGCAGATCCGGGACGTCGTAGCGCCGCAGGATGTCGTCGACGAAGGCCCGGTGGCCGGCGGGGATGAGCTCGCGGACGTCGTCCCAGGACAGGCCGCCCTGCTCGGAACCGGCGTAGCGCAGGGGCACGATGACGTCGACGCCGTAGGGGCGGTCGCCGACCTCGGCCTCGATCCAGTCCAGGTCGATCTCGAGCTGCTCGGGCGTGTGGGCGACCGCGCCCAGGACACCCATCCCGCCCGCCTTCGTGACCGCCGCCACGACGTCGCGGCAGTGGCTGAAGGCCAGGATCGGGACGTCGATCCCGAACATCTCGGTGATGGCGGTGCGCATGGTCAGCCTCCTTCCGCGCCCGGCTCCTCGACCCAGGCAGGCGGGCGCTTCTCGAGGTAGGCGCGCATGCCCTCGGCGGCCTCGTCGCCGGCGAACAGCTCGGCGGACAGAGCGCCGGTCCAGGCGAACGCCTCGTCCACCGGCATGCCCGGAACCTCGGCCAGCAGCCGCTTCGACGCCGCCAGCGCCTCGGGCCCACCGGCCAGCAGGTCGTCGACCACGGCGTCGACCTCGGCGTCGAGCCGGTCGGCGGGCACGGCGGCGTTGATCAGCCCCAGGCGGGCGGCCTCCGCGGCGGGGAACCGGGTCCCGCGCAGGAACGCTGCTCGGGCGTCGGCGGGCCGCAGCTTGGGCAGGCAGACGACCGAGATGACCGCCGGCGCCACGCCCACCCGCACCTCGGTGAAGCCGAACCTGGCGTCCTCGGCGGCGATCGAGATGTCCATGGCCGCCGCCAGCCCCATGCCCCCCGCCACGCAGTGACCGGCGATCCGCCCCACGTACGGCTTGGGCGACCGGGCGAACCGCCCGAACAGCTCCTCGGGGCGGCGCACCGCCGCCGGGCGGTCGTCGACGGTGCCGCCGCCCGACGAGCGCTCGGACAGGTCGGCTCCGGCGCAGAACACGCGGCCCCGGTTGGTGAGCACGACCACCCGCACGCCGGGATCGGCGTCGGCGGCGTCCAGCACCTCGGTCAGCTCGCCGACGAGCCGGGCGCTGAGGGCGTTGCGGTTGGCCTCGTCCGCCAGGG
>DASQUY010000277.1:0-7502 GCA_035641055.1 Acidimicrobiales bacterium
CACCGACCCGGCGTAGGAGAAGCGCCGCTCCTGCGTCGTGGCCGCGGGCCCGTCGTCGCCGGTGTAGTCGCTGCCGAACCCGGCGACCCACAGCACCGGTCGCCCGAGGTCGGCCGGGGTCTCCTGCACCACTCGGGTGACGTCGTCTTCCCGGGTGGCGACGGCGTACCCGACGCTGCCCCCCAGCACGACGACCGCCAGCAGGCCGGCGACGCCCACGGGTGGGACGACCGGGAGAAGCCGCCGCGAGCGCTCGCCGCAGCACAGCGTGTGGACGATGCCGTGCCAGGCCCAGGCATTGAAGAGTCCGGTGGCCGCCACGGCCAAGGGGCGCAGCGGCGCCGGCACCAGCACGATCGCGGCGCTGGCCAGGGTGAGGACCAGGAAGGTGAGCAGCACCCAGCCGACGGTGCGGTCTGGCGGACGTTCACGCCACCAGGTGGGGACCACGGCGCCGTGGTGGAGCAGCATCGCCACGGCCGCCGCCGACGGCACGGCGACGAAGAAGAGCCACGACAGCGAGACCACGGCCATGCCGAGGAGCAGGGCGGCGAACGGCGCCAGCACCGCCGCGGAGACCAGCGTGAACAGCACCGAGCCGCCAGCGAGCCGCGCCGGCGACGGCGACGGCACGGCGACGGGCCAGGCGGCCCGCACGAGCAGCGCCGTGATGGCCGAGCGGACGGCGACGAGGGCGGATAGCTCGAGCGCGAATGCCAGCCACGAGGAGTGGAACACCAGGAGCCAGCGCAGGTCGTGGAAGACCCCGAACGGCGCCGGCGCCGTCGCCTGCGGCGCCAGGGCCTGCGCCCCCGCCGTGCCGACGACGCCCAGGATCAGTGCCTCCACCACGGGGAAGCCCACCGCCAGCACCAGCAACCAGGGGTGCGCGCGCAGCGAGCGACAGCCGCAGCTCATGGGTCGTCCTCTTCGCCTCGGTCGGCGGCCCCAGGCTACCGGGGCGCAACCATTGGCCCGAGGCAATGACGAACGGTTCCGCCGGCCCCGAGGCAATGACGAACGCTTTCCGTTCGCTAGTGCCTCGTCCCTGTCCGGGCGTTCGCTATTGCCTCACAGAGGACGTCGAGGCCGTGGTCGAGCTCGTCGTCGGTGATGGTCAGCGGCGGGGCGAGGCGCAGGACGTTCCCGTCGGGGCCGCAGGACAGGACGATCACGCCGGCGTCCAGGCAGCGCGCGCACACGTCGTCGGCGACATCCTTGCCGGCAAGCTCGATGCCCACCATGAGGCCGAGCCCCCGGACGTCGCGCACCGGGGCGCGGCCGCCGACCTCCCGCCGCAACCGCTCCATGGCTCGGGCGCCCAGTTCGGCCGCCCGGCCGTAGCAGCCCTCGGCCTCGAGCACGTCCAGGGTGGCGAGGGCGGCGGCGCAGGCCACCGGGTTGCCGCCGAAGGTCGAGCCGTGGGCGCCGGTCGGCCACCGCTCCAAGAGGGCGCGGCCGGCGACGATGCCCCCCAGCGGCAGGCCCGACGCGATGCCCTTGGCGAACAGCAGCACGTCGGGCGCGACGCCGTAGGCCTCGGCGGCGAAGGGCCGCCCCGTGCGGCCGGCGCCGCACTGCACCTCGTCGAACACCAGCAGGATCCCGTGCTCGTCGCAGCGCCGGCGCAGGCCCTGCAGCCAGGCCCGGGGCGGCGGCACGTAGCCGCCCTCCCCCAGCACCGGCTCCACGACCATCGCCCCGACGTTCGCGGGCGGTGCCTGCAGCGCGAGCAGCCGGTCGAGCTCCGCCACGGCCGCGTCGACCGCAGCCGACGGGCTCTCGTGCTCGTGCGGGACGCAGTAGGGCGCGTGGTGGACGCCGGGCAGGAGGGGCTCGTAGCCCTCGCGGTAGCGGCCCTTGGCCGCGGTCAGGCTGGTGGCCGCCAGCGTGCGGCCGTGGAACGCCCGCTGGAAGGCGATCACGCCCGGCCGGCCCGTCGCTCGACGCGCTAGCTTGAGCGCCCCGTCGACGGCCTCTGCCCCCGAGTTGCAGAAGAACACCTGGGGTTCCTCGAGGAACGGGCAGAGGGCGGCGATGCGCTCGGCCAGCTCGACGTTGCGCACGTGGTGGACCACGACCGACGTGTGCAGCAACGTCCTCGCCTGGTCCGCGACGGCGTCGACCACTCGGGGATGGCAGTGCCCGGTGCTGTTGACGGCGATGCCGGCGCCGAGGTCCAGGAACCGCCGGCCCTCGACGTCGACGATCCACGAGCCCTCGCCGTGGGCGGCCACGACGTCGTAGTAGCGGGGCAGCACGCCGGCCAGGGCTCGCTGGTCTCGCCCGAGCCAGGCGGCGGTCGCCGACCCGTCGGTCGTCGCCAGGGAGGTCGCCGTCGTCACGTGTCGCCCAGCGGGTGCGTGTCGATCTGCGCCTTCTGCAGCCGACCCGAGTAGTCGACGTACACGGTCTTGAGCTGGCTGAACTGCTCGATGCCCCGCGCGCCGGCCTCACGGAAGCCGTTACCGGTGTGCTTCGTGCCGCCAAACGGCAGCGGGATCTCGGCACCGATCGTGGGCGCGTTGACGTAGACCATCCCGGTGTCGATGCGCTCCACGGAGCGCAGCGCGGCGTGGAGGTCGCGGGTGTACACGGCGGCCGACAGCCCGTACTCCACACCGTTCACGACGTCGAGGGCGTCGTCGAGCCCGGCGGCCTCGAGCACGACGAGCACCGGCCCGAACACCTCCTCCCGGGCCACGCGGTGTTCGGGGCGGACACCCGTGAGCACGGTGGGGGCGAAGAAGGCGCCCTCGCAGCCGGCGATGTCGACCGGTCCCCCACCGCCGGCCACGGTGGCGCCCTCGTCGACGGCGCTCGCCACGCGGCCGGCGATCCGCTCGGCCGCGGCGTCGGTGATGACCGGGCCCACGTCGACCGCTGGGTCCCGGGGGTCACCGAGGCGGAGCTCGGCGGCGCGCTTGACGATGCGGTCGATCAGCTCACCGGCCACGTCGGGGTGGACGACGAGCCGCGAGGTGGACGTGCAGCGCTGTCCCGCCGTACCGAACGCCCCGAAGATGGCGCCGTCCGCGGCGAGGTCGAGGTCGGCGTCGGGGCGCACGACCATGGCGTTCTTGCCCCCTAGCTCCAGCGACACCAGGCGGGGGCCCGTCTCCATGGCGGCGGCCGCCACCTTGCGCCCGGTCGGCACCGACCCCGTGAAGCTCAGCGCCCGCACCTCCGGGTGCGTCGCCAGGGCCGCCGCCGGCTCGGCGAAGCCGTGCACGACCTGGATGAGGTCGGCCGGGATGCCGGCCTCGACGCAGGCGGCGACGAACGCCTCACAGCATGCGGGCGCATGCTCGGACGGCTTGATCACCACGCCGTTGCCGGCGAGAACCGCCGGGAAGATCTTCCAGCCGGGGATCGCCACCGGGAAGTTCCACGGCGTGATCATCCCCACCAGGCCCACGGGCTGGCGGGTGGTCCAGCACAGCTTGTCGTTCAGCTCGGACGGCACCGTCTCCCCCCAGGCCGAGCGGCCCTGGCCGGCGGCGAAGTGGGCCATGTCGATGGCCTCCTGCACGTCGCCGCCGCCCTCGACCAGCACCTTGCCCACCTCACGGCTGACGAGCTCTGCCAGCGCGTCCTTGTCCCGCGTGAGGATCGCGCCGGCGGCGCCGACGATCTCGGCGCGGGCCGGCACCGGCAGCCGGGCCCAGTCCCGCTGGGCCGCCGCCGCCCGGGCCACGGCGGCGTCGACGTCGTCGGGACCGTGGCCGGGGTACTCGCCCACGACGTTGTCCGGATGGGCGGGGTTGAGGGAGCGGAACGTTGCCATGGCTCCTCCTGCGACCGTGAGTGGCACAGACATTTCAGAATTGCCGGCCAATGTATCATCCGTTCCGTGACCGACGTGGCCGAACGCATCGGGCGGCAGCGCGACCGGCTCTCGCCGGCCGAGCGCCGGGTAGCCGACGTGGTGCTCCGTGATCCCGAGCGTGTCGCGTTCGGGACCGTGGCCCGGGTGGCTGAGCAGGCGGGCACCTCAGGGGCGTCGGTGGTGCGGCTCTCGACCCGGCTGGGGTACCCCGGCTACTCGGCGCTGCAGGCCGCCGTGCAGGACACGATCGGCCAGCGACTCCGCCCCGCCGTCGAGCGGATCCGTGACATGCCCCCCGCTCCCCCGGCCCGAGCGGCCGTGGCAGCGGGAGAGGTGTCTCGGGGCGGGCGCGGCTCGGACGTGCTGTCACGCACGCTGCGCGCCGAGGTCGACAACGTCCACCGCACGCTGGAGGGAGTCGCCCCCGACGCCTTCGCCCGGGCGGTTGCGCTGCTCGCCGATCCCGGGCGCCCCGTCCGGGTGGTGGCGGGCGAGGCCGAGGCCGGCGTCGGCGCCATGCTGGCGGCGGCTCTGGGGCTGGTGCGGGAGGGCGTGGCCCAGGTCGGCGGGTCCGATGTGGCCGTGGCCCGCCAGCTCGCCGGAGCCGGCGCCGAGACGGTGGTCGTCGCCATCGACCTGCGGCGCTACGAGCGCTGGGTCGTCGAGCACGTCACGCGGGCGGTGGACGCCGGCGCCGCGCTGGTGGCCGTGACCGACAGCCTGCTGTCGCCGCTGGCGGCGCCGGCCGCGGTCAGCTTCATCGTGGCGGCGGAGGGCGCCGGCCCGTTCGACAGCCACGTCGGCACGCTGGCCCTCACCAACGCCCTGGTGACCGCCGTCGCCGGGCGGCGGCGCCGCCAGGCCACCCGCCGGCTCGACGCCGTCGAGGCTGCCTGGCGCCAGGCCGACGCCCTCGTCGAGCCCTGACCGCCCCTCCACCTCGGCGGTTAGGGGTCGGTGAAGACGGGTGGGCGCTTCTCGAAGGAAGCGGCGACCGCCTCGACCTGGTTGGGGGTGCCGATCAGCGAGCCGATGATCTCGCGCTCGTCCGCGTACTGCTGGGCGAGTGGGACCCGGCCCGACTGCTCGATGAGGCGCTTGATGCCCCGGATGGCGTGGGGACTCCTGCCGGCGATCTCGCCGGCGAGCGCGAGCGCGTCTTCGAGGGGGGTGTCGCTGGTGCGCGTGACGAGGCCCAGCCGGGCCGCCTCCTCGCCCGTCACCGTGCGGCCGGTCCAGGCCAGCTCCTTGGCGACGTCCGGCCCGACCAGCCGGGGCAGCGTCGCCGTCCCGGTCATGTCGGGCGAGAGCCCCCACCGGATCTCCATCACCGAGAGCCGGGCCTCGGGGTGGACGATCCGCAGGTCGGCGCCCAGCGCGATCTGCAACCCGCCGCCGAGGCAGTGCCCCCACACCGCGGCGATCACGGGACAGGGCACCTCCGACCAGCAGTGCGCTACCTGCTGGCCCAGGTGCGTGATGCGCCCGTCGGTGGAGCCGATGGTGCCGATCTGTCCACCTCGGCCGCGGTCCCCGCCCGAGCTCCCGCCCTCACCGTCCCCGCGGCCGGCCATGGCCGCGAACCCCGAAAAGTCGAGCCCGGCCGAGAACGCCCGGCCCTCCCCCGACAGCACGACCGCCCGGACCGAGGCGTCGGCGGCCAGCCGGGCACCGGCGTCGGCCACCGCCACGAACATGTCGGTGTCGAGGGCGTTGAGCTTGTCCGGCCGGTTCAGCCGCACATCGGCGACGCCGCCGTCGATCGTGATGGTCACCCGTTCAGCCATGACGTCCTCCCGTGACGGGCACACTCTGCCTCACGCCGCTGCTCACCTGCACGAAGAGGTCGTCGTAGCGGGGCGCCACCCGGCGCCAGTCGAAGCGCTCGACGTGCCGACGGGCGTCGGCCGCCGCGGCCCGCCGGCCGGCGTCATCGGTGAGCGCCCAGCACAGCCGCTCGACGAGCCCAGCGTCGTCGGCGTACAGGTAGGGCTCCCGGGAGTCGGGCACCAGCTCCGGGTAGCTGAGGCGGTCCGGCAGCAGCGGCAGCGCCCCGGCCGTGATCGCCTCGGCGACCGCCACCCCGAAGAACTCGTGCCGGGCCGTGCTGACGACGACGTCGGCACGCCGCAGCAGCCCGGGATAGTCCCCGTCGCCGGCGGTCCCGAACGAGACGAGCTGGCGGGCGAACCGCCGGCGGGCGTGCTCGAACACCGGGGGGACTGTCTGATAGCTCTCGCCGGCGACGATCAGCCGGAAGTCGACGCCGGCGTCGGCCACGGCCCCGAGCGCGGCGAAGAAGGCGGCAGGGTCCTTGTCGTGCTCCCACCGGTGGTTCCACAGGACGACCGGCGGCCGGTTGTCGGGGCGCGGTCCGGCGAAGCGGTCGGCGTCGATGCCGATCGGCAGCACCGAGCTGCGGGTGGCCACCTCGTCCAGGAACCCCGTGTGGTGATGGTCGGGGAACCGCCGCAGCAGCGCCGGCAGGGCCGCCAGTACATCGCGGCGGTGGTGCTCGGAGTTGAAGACCACGCGGTCGGCCGCGGCCATGCTGAGCCAGTTCGTCATGGCGTAGGTGTCGTCGGGGGACTCGCTCGGGCGCACGGGATAGGTGAGCTGGTTCTCGTGCAGGTAGACCACGACGGGCACGCCGGCTACGGCGTCACGCGCCAGTCCCAGCAGCGCCGGGACGTGCACCATGTCGCTCACGACGGCCACGTCGGGTCGCCCCCAGCCGGCGACCAGCCGCCGGAGGTCGTCGGCCAGCGTGAGCGCCGCACCCTGCATCCGCCACTTCCAGAACCCTCCGTGGTGGGTGACGAGGCGCACGTCGTGGGCGCTGTGGGCCGCCAGGCCCTCGGCCCAGGCCCGGTGCGACCCGGAGAAGTACGGCTCGCAGACCACCACTCGTAGCACCACGCCCCATTCTGGCTGGTGCCCCAGCAGGCGACATTGGCGGCCTGTCACGCCGGCCAGGTGACGCCGCTCGCGGCGTCCTCGGCCTCGACGCATCTACGGATGCGCCTTCGGCCTGCGTCCTTGCGAGCGACGTCCCTGGCTCGCCGTGACAGGGCAAACGTCACCTGCTGGGGCACTTGCCGTCGCCCGGGCCCTAATGTCCCGTCCATGAGCGACGCTCGAGCGCTGACCGTCACCCCGGCGCTGATCGACTACGTCATCGCCCACGGCTCGTGGCCCAGCGATCCCGTGCTGGACGAACTGCGGGCGGAGACGGCGACCCTGGGCCCGGTGGCGGGCATGCAGATCGGGCCGGACCAGGGCCAGCTGCTCACCCTGCTCACCCGCATGGTCGGCGCCCAGCGTGCCGTCGAGGTGGGCACGTTCACCGGCTACTCGGCGCTGTGCATCGCCCGGGGGCTGGCCCCCGGCGGGACGCTGCTGTGCTGCGACGTGAGCGAGCAGTGGACGACGATCGCACGGCACGCCTGGCAGCGCGCCGGGCTGGCCGACCGCATCGAGCTGCGGATCGCACCCGCCATCGAGACGTTGCGGGACCTGCCGGCCGAGCCGCACCTCGACCTGGCGTTCATCGATGCCGACAAGGGCGGCTACCGCGACTACTGGGACGAGCTGGTGCCCCGGCTGCGGACAGGCGGGCTGCTGCTGGCCGACAACGTGCTGTGGTCCGGTCGGGTGGTCGACGGCGGCGGAG
>DASQUY010000278.1:0-3561 GCA_035641055.1 Acidimicrobiales bacterium
CGGCCCCACGGTTACGGGCGGCTGGGGCCGCTCGGTCTCGGCGAGGCCGCCCCACACCCCGTACTCCTCCCCCGCCGCGATGGCGTGCACCGCGCACCGGAGGCGGACCGGGCACGCGGCGCACACCGCCTTGGCGGACGCGACCGCGGCGGGATGCGGGTCGTAGAACAGGGCCGGGCTGGTGCCCCGGCACGCGGCCCACACCCGCCATGGCTCCGGGCCCGTCACCGCCTCGGGATGCTCACGGGCTGCCGGTGGTGTCACCCGTCGGCCAGGCGGCGGGCGCCGTAGGCGGCCGCGAGGTAGCCGGGGAGCCGCCGCTGCTGCCGGTAGGTGAGCGACGGGAGCCACAGCCGCACCGCCAGGGTGTGGCCGTGGCGGCGCCCGATGCCGAACCGATGGAGCCGGTCCACGGTGCACAGCACCCGGGCGGGCCTGGCGCCGATGCCGAACGTGGCGGCGATGTCCTCGATGGTCCAGGTCGATGGCCCGTCGGCGGCGTGGCGGGCGAAACGATGGGCCATGACCATGCCGATCGTGCCGACGAACGGCGTGTACCACACGAGGGCGTCGTCGCTATCGGTGCGCATCGCGCCGGGCACGTCCTCCACCACCGGGTCGCGCCAGGCGATCACGGTCAAGTGGTCACTCGCGCTCGTCGGTGGCTCGGCGGCTTGGCCGTAGGCCCGGTCGGTCGACTCGCTGGTCGCGGGGGTCGTGGTTGTCGCGGTGGTCGTCACGATGTCTGCTCCTCGGGTCGGTTGACCCGGCCCCAGGGCCCGGCGGCTTCCCCGACCCGTCGGGACTCCAGGGGCTGGGTCATGCCCGACCGGGTTGGCCGGGCTTCGCCCTACGGGCGCCCGGCCGCCGCCGGCGCCGTGTCAACCAGCAGGCCCGGCCCCGGAGCGCAGCGAAGGGGCTTGACACGAGCGACGGCGGCGGCCCACACGGCACCCCCGCCGCAGGCGGGCCACGGCACCCGCCCGCAGGGCGGCCACGGCACGCCGCCGACCGGCTCAGGCGGCCGGCGGCCAGCACAACCCAGTCCCGGGGTAGGTCCCGGGGTAGGTCCCCGAGTTACTCCCGAACTTGCTCCCGATCCGATGCTCGCCCAGTCCTGTGCGACGCCGGGCGCACCGACGGCCCGGCCCCACGTGGGTGGCCGGGCCGCCAGCAGGTCAGCGACGCTCAGGTGGCGTCGTCGCCGTCGTCCCCGTCGACGCCCGCGCCATTGTCGAGCTCGACGTCACCGTCGCGGTCGTCGGTGGCATCCGGTGTGACCGCAGGGCCGGCGGCGTTGCCGTCGAGGACGGCGGCGGTCCACTCGTCGGGGGTCCAGCCCGAGCCGGTGAGCAGGGCGAGGTAGTCACGGCACGGCGGGCTGCCCGAGGACCAGTACATGCGGGACTCGGCCTGCCCGAGCGCCACCGCCCCGGCCACTCGGGCGAGCGCCGCCGGGGTGTCCACCCCGTCGAGCAGCCCCTCGACGGTGATGTCGCGGGGCTGGTGGTAGCCGAGCATGGTCGCCGCGAACCCCAAGGCGTCCCGGCCGGCCTCGTGTACCAGGCCACGCAACGCGACCTGGATCAGGTCGGGCTGGCTGAACCCGCCCCGTGACCGGGCGAACGTGTCGGTGGCGTGGGCGAGGCGGGCCAGGCGGGCCTGGCGCTTGGCGTGCGAGTCGTCCCCACCGCCGGGACGCGCCGGGGGGCGGTCTGAGGCGAGGTCGCTGCCCCTCGGGGTGCCGACCCGGCTCGGGGCGTGTCGGCGCGGGTCGGTGCACACCTCGTGGGAGTCGTAGCCCGCCCCCCAGGTGGTGCTGCGCACCACCACCGCGTGGCACGGTTCGCTCCGATGCGCCGTGACGCCCTCGGGGTCGAACAACTCGCCCAGCCGCTTGACCTTGTCCGGGGCCGGCTCGTCGTCGGTCAACACCACCGGGTGCTTGGCGCGGGCCCGCTCCACCGCCTCCTGGTAGGCGGAGCGGCGGCGGAGCTCGTCGCGGTAGTCGGCCACGGTCCGGGCCGGGTCACCCCAGCCGCGCCCCGCCAGCAGTTCGCACACGGCGTCGAGATGCTCGGGCCCGAGGTCCGCCACCGACGCTGCCGCCTCCCCCGCAGCGAGCGACAGGTCACCGGTGTCGAGCGCGGCTCGCCACCGCGCCGGAAGGATCGTGACCGCCATCCGCGCCCGCACCCACGCCTGGGAGCGGCCGATCCGACGGCACAGCTTCGCCGGGGTCAGCCCCTCGTCCAGGGACATGATGCGTTCGATCGCGCGCACCTCCTCCGCGACGGTGAGATCGGAGCGGTTCACGTTCTCCGACAACATCGCCTCGACGGCCTCGACCGGGCTCATATGTCGCACGACGGCGGGAACATCAGTCACGCCCGCCTCGACAGCCGCGGCGTAGCGACGGTGCCCGGCCACGATTCGGTACTTCCCGTCGTCGGCCGCAGGCAGCACGACGAGTGGCTCGAGGATGCCTTGGGAGCGGATCGACCGGACCAACTCGGCCAGCTCCCCAGGCGACGTTCTCGGGTTGTCGGGGTGCGGGGCGAGGTCGGCCAGGTTGAGCCAGCACAACTCCGGCTCACCCGGCGCGGCCTCTTCGGTGCGGTTGTCGGTGACGGGTTCGGTGGTGGTCATGACGGTGCTACCTCCAAGGTTGCGGCAATGGTCTGGATCCACGGGCACGACGGCGTGTCCGTGGCGACCCGGCGCGGGTCGACGTGAGCGCAGGTGTCGTCCGACGCGCGGACCCACACCTCGCCCTGCTCGGTCAGCACCCGACGAGCCGCCGTCATCGCCACCCCCAGCGACGACGTGCGCACGTGCTCCCGGCCGTGCCGATCGATCACCGCATAGGTGGGAACACGATCGGCCGGGACATGGAACAACACGGGCTGGCCGCCCGGCGCCACGCACGACGCCACGGGTTGGGGATGGTTCATGGACGGCTCCCTTCGCTCGCTGACCGCATGTCCCGGCCCGGTCGGCCGGGACTCCGCCCTACGGGCGGCCGGCCGCCGGGCGGCGCCGTGTCAACCCGCAGGGTTCGGCCCCGGAGCGCAGCGGAGGGGCTTGACACGACGACGGCGGCGGCCACACGGCACCCCGCCGCAGGCGGGCAACGGCACCCGCCCGCAGGGCGGGCACGGCACCACTGGCCCACCAGGGCCGGTGTCACGACACCCGAGTGACGCCTCGGCAACGGCGTCGATGCGGTGGGAAATAGCGGTCAGGGATGGCCCCGGGTGATCGCTTGATCTGTCCCCATCCCGCCACGGTCAGTGACGGAAGTGCCAGTTGTGCCTCGAGCGAAGCTCGACCCAGATCGGTCGATCTGTACGTCGCGCTGACGGCACGTCTGGCGGCGCAGAGGCGCCGTTCGGTGCGCATAGACGGTCGTCGAGCCGGCGGCGTTCTGTCACGGCATTCTGTGCCGAGCGTTCTGTGCAGATCGTCGTGGCGCGGATGGGCAGATCTGGCGCGGCTACACGTGGGCCGGTACCACAAGCCGCGCAAGTTGCTCTTGGGCCTCGGTCCTTGTCTCGGCGG
>DASQUY010000279.1:0-8276 GCA_035641055.1 Acidimicrobiales bacterium
AACCCCGACGGGACCGCCCCTTCCATGTTCGAGCCCGTCCACGGCTCGGCCCCCGACATCGCCGGCACGGCCACCGCCAACCCGACCGCCGCGGTCCTGTCCGCGGCGATGATGCTCGACTTCCTGGGCGAGGCCGACGCCGCCGCCCGCATCCGCAAGGCCTGCGCCGACCCGTCGGCGCTCACCGGCGCCACCCCCGAGATCGGCGACGCCATCGCCGCTCGGGTCTGACCGCTCCCGACCCATCGACCACCCCGACCACCCCGACCACCCAGCACGAGGGGACACGACCCATGGCCATCACCCCGACCGAGCGGATCTGGTTCAACGGCGAGCTCATCCCTTGGGACGACGCCAAGATCCACATCCTCACCCACTCGCTCCACTACGGCACGGCCGTCTTCGAGGGCATCCGCGCCTACGAGACCGACGACGGCCCCGGCGTGTTCCGGCTGACCGACCACATGCGCCGCATGGACCAGTCGGCGCGCATCATGATGATGGACCTGCCCTACTCGGTCGACGAGATGGTCCAGGCGGTGAAGGACACGGTGCGGTCCACGGGCCTACCGTCCTGCTACGTCCGCCCGATCGCCTACTACGGCTACGGCGAGATGGGCCTCAACACGCTGCCGTGTTCGGTCGACGTCGCCATCGCCTGCTGGCCGTGGGGCGGCTACCTCGGCGACGACGCCCTCACCGCTGGCGTGCGCATGAAGATCTCGTCGTGGGCCCGCCACGACCACAACATCATGCCGCCCGCCGCCAAGACCACCGGCAACTACGCCAACAGCTCGCTCGCCAAGGTCGAGGCGCTCAAGGCGGGTTACGACGAGGCCATCCTGCTCAACCGCGCCGGGTTCGTGTCCGAGTGCACGGGCGAGAACATCTTCGTCGCCCGCCACGGCAAGCTCATCACCCCGCCGCTGTCGGCCGGCGCCCTCGAGGGCATCACCCAGGACGCGGTGATCACCATCGCCCGCGACCTCGGCTTCGAGGTCAGCTTCGGCGACCTGTCGCGCAGCGACCTGTACATCGCCGAGGAGATGTTCGTGTGCGGGACGGCGGCCGAGGTGTCGTCGGTCCGCTCGGTCGACGATCGGGAGCTGCCCTTCCCCGGGCCCATGACCCTGGCCATCGGCGAGGAGTTCGGGCGGGTCGTGCGCGGCCAGGTCGACCGGTACAAGGAGTGGGTCGAACATGTCCGGTGACCCCGCGCCGACGCCCGGCGTACCGGCCGCGGTAGACATCTTCGACACGACGTTGCGCGACGGGGCGCAGTTCGAGGGGATCTCGCTGACCGTCGAGGACAAGCTGCGGGTGGCCGAGCAGCTCGACCTGCTCGGGGTCCGCTGGATCGAGGGCGGCTACCCCCAGGCCAACCCCCGCGACGCCGAGTTCTTCCGCCGGGCGCCGCGCGACCTGCGGCTCGACACAGCGACGCTGGTGGCGTTCGGGTCGACCCGGCGTCCGGCCGGGAAGGTCGACGTCGACCCCACCTTGGCGGCGCTCGTGGGCTCCGGCGTGTCGACCGCCTGCATCGTGGGCAAGAGCTGGGACTTCCACGTGCGGGACGCCCTTGGCACCAGCCTGGACGAGGGCGTGGCGATGGTCGCCGACTCGGTGCGGTTCCTGCGGGCGGCGGGCCTGCGGGTGTTCTTCGACGCCGAGCACTTCTTCGACGGCTACAAGGCCAACCCCGAGTTCGCGCTGCGGGTGCTGGAGGGGGCGGCGACCGAGGGCGCCGAGGTCCTGGTGCTGTGCGACACCAACGGCGGCTCGCTGCCCCATGAGGTGCAGCGCATCGTGGGCGAGGTCGTGTCGTACTTCGGGGCCGGCGGCGCCGATGCCGGCGCATCCGGGCCGCAGATCGGCATCCACACCCAGAACGACAGCGGCTGCGCCGTGGCCAACTCGGTAGCGGCCGTCGTGGCGGGCGCCACCCAGCTGCAGGGGACGGTCAACGGCTACGGCGAGCGCACCGGCAACGCCAACCTCATGACGTGCATCCCCAACCTGGAGCTCAAGCTGGGGATGCGCTGCCTGCCGGAGGGCCGGCTGGAGCGCCTCACCGCCGTCAGCCGCCACGTCGCCGAGCTGGTCAACCTGCCGCCCCACTCGGCCGACCCGTACGTGGGCGCCTCGGCCTTCGCTCACAAGGGCGGGCTGCACACCTCCGCGCTCGGCAAGGTGGGCGGGGCCAGCTACGAGCACGTCGACCCGGCGTCGGTGGGCAACCACACCCGGGTGCTGGTGTCCGACCTCGGCGGTCGCTCGGGGATGGCGCTCAAGGCCCGCGAGTTCGGCGTCGAGCTCGACGCCCGCGGCGCGGCCGAGCTGTCCGACAGGCTCAAGCACCTCGAGGCCGACGGCTACCAGTTCGAGGCCGCCGATGCGTCGCTGGAGCTGCTGATGCGCGAGGCGGGCGACTGGCGGCAGCCGTTCTTCCAGCTCGAGGGCTACCGGGTGACGAGCTACCACCGCAACGCCGTGCGGGGCGGGGTACCGATCGCCGACGGCGAGTCGATGATCGACACCGAGGCCACGGTGAAGGTGTGGGTGGGCGACGAGCGCCTGGTGGCCGTGGGGGAGGGGAACGGACCGGTCAATGCGTTGGATGCGGCCCTGCGCTCCGTCCTCACTGAGCGCTACCCGCAGCTCGACCGCATCCACCTGACCGACTTCAAGGTGCGGGTGCTGGAGGGGGCGGCGGCGACGGGGGCCGTCGTGCGGGTGCTCATCGACACCACCGACGGCGACCGCACGTGGTCGACGATCGGCGTCAGCGAGAACGTCATCGAGGCCTCGTGGCAGGCCCTCGTCGACTCGCTGGTCTACGGCCTCCTCCACGCCGACGACGGGTAACCGAACTTGCGGTGGTTATCGACCCCATAGGGGGGACAACCACCGCAAGTTCGGAACGGGTTGGCGCCGCGCCTAACGTTCCCGGCGTGGCTGCGCCCGAGTACGTGCCCGAGCCCGCGATCCGGCGGGTGCGCGTCTACGAGTCGAACCCGTGGCGGCCCGAGCCGTGGATGCCGGACCGGCCGGGCGACGAGCCGTGGCACCAGCCCACCGGGCCGCGGCTCGGGGCCCAGGGCCCCGACCAGGGCTACGTCTACCTGCTGGCCCGGCGGTTCCAGGGGCAGCTCCAGCTCGCCCACGACGAGGACGAGGAGGACGCGTTGGTGGGCTGCGTGGGCGTGGCGCTCAAGCGGGCGTCGCTGTTCGGGCGGGCGCCGGTGATCCACGACGTTCGGGTGGCGCTGACGGTCTGGGGCTACCTGGACGACGCCCCGCCCGACCTGATCGCCTACCGCCAACCCCTTTTCGAAGAGGTCTCCAACCCGCACCACTATCCCGAGCAGCGCCGCATCGTCGACCTGGTCCCCGAGGAGGCCCTGCGCCTGACCCCCGACGAGGTCGGTGAGCGCCACCGTGCCGACTGGCGAGCCCTCCTCGCCGTATAACCGAACTTGCGGTGGTTAGGGGTGTCATAGCGCCCTCAACCACCGCAAGTTCGCCCATCGGGTGACCGGTGCCGCTGGCGGCCTCGAGGGCGGAGATAGCCTGACCTGGCCATGCCCCGGCCCCTACGCCTCCGGTTCGCGCCCTCGCCCACGGGCGACCTGCACGTGGGCAACGCTCGGACGCACCTGTGCAACTGGCTCGTCGCCCGGCGCGAGGGCGGCGAGCTCTTCCTGCGGGTCGAGGACACCGACGTCGAGCGCAACCGGCCCGAGCTCATCGACACCATCTTCGAGCTGCTCCGCTGGCTCGGCCTCGACTGGGACGGTGACCCGGTCCACCAGTCCGACCGCCTCGATCTCTACACGGCCGCGGCCGAGAAGCTGCTGGCCGCCGGCCGGGCGTACTGGTGTGACTGCACGGCGGAGCAGGTGCAGGAGCGAGCCCGGCGGCGCGGCGGCCCGCCGGGATACGACGGCCACTGCCGCGACCGAGGTCTCGAACGGGGGCCGGCAACGGCGCTGCGGTTCCGCGTCCCTGACGACGGCACCACCGCGTTCGACGACCTCGTGCGCGGTCGGGTCAGCTTCGACAACGCCAAGCTCGAGGACTTCGTGCTGCTGCGGTCGACGGGCCACCCCACGTTCCTGCTGGCCAACCTCGTCGACGACGCCGACATGGGGATCACGCACGTCGTGCGAGGCGAGGAGCACGTCAACGGCACGCCGAAGTACCTGCTCATCGGCGAGGCGCTGGGGCTCGACCACCGGCCGGCGTTCGCCCACCTGCCCGTGCTGGTGAACGAGCAGCGCAAGAAGCTGTCGGGGCGCCGCGGCGACGCCGTGTCGGTGGGCGACTTCCGCGACCAGGGCTACCTGCCCGAGGCCGTGGTCAACTATCTGGCGACGCTGGGGTGGGGGCCGCCCGACGGTGTGGAGATCCGGCCGCTGGCCGAGATCGTGGACCTGTTCCGGCTGACCGACGTCACGTCGTCGCCGGCGTTCTTCGACGTGCGCAAGCTGCAGCACTTCAACGCCGAGCACATCCGGGCCCTGGACGTGGACGACTTCGTGGCGCGGGCCCGCCCGTTCTTCGCCCACGGCGGCGCCACCGAGGCCGTGCTGCGGCCGATCGCTCCGCTGGTGCAGGAGCGGGTGCGGCTGCTCACCGAGGCCGAGCCCATGGTGGACTTCCTGCGGGAGCCGGAGGTCGAGATCGACGAGGCGGCGTGGACCAAGGGCGTGGCCAAGCTGGGGGAGCGGGCCGCGGGGATGCTCGACGCCGCCATCACCGGCCTGTCGGCGTGCGACTGGGATGCCGGAGCCATCGAGGCGGCGCTCCACGACGCCGCGCGGGCGTCAGGGTTCCTCAATGCCGAGGGCGGCGTGCAGATGGCCAAGGCTCAGGCGCCCGTGCGGGTGGCGGTGACGGGGCGGACCGTAGGCCCGCCGCTGTACGAGTCGCTCGTGGTGCTGGGCCGCGAGCGGACGCTCGAGCGGCTCCGGGCGGCGCGGGCGAGACTGTAGGTCCTTGGTCTCCACGCTTCGCCGGCCCAGCGAGGGCGGGTCCCGGTCCCGCCGCTGGACCCGCTGGTGGCCGGGTCGACGGTCGGGTCGTCGGTCCGGGACATCCCGGCGGCGCTGGGTCTGGCGGGGCCTGGCGCTGGCGGCGGTGGTGCTCGTCGTCTACGTGACGGTCACGTTCGCGCAGGTGTGGTCGGCGAGCCGCCGCGACGGCGTCCGTCCGGCGGAGGCGATCGTCGTGCTGGGTGCCGCCCAGTACGACTGCCGGCCGTCACCGGCGCTCGAGCGGCGCCTCGACCATGCGCTCGAGCTCTACGAGGGTGGCACCGCCGGGACGATCGTGGTCACCGGCGGCCGGCAGGACGGCGATCGCTGCACCGAGGCCGCGGCCAGCGCCGAGTACCTGCTGGCGGCGGGGGTGCCCGACGACCACATCCTGCGCGAGGTCCAGGGTAGGAACACCTGGGAGTCGTTGGCGGCATCGGCCCGGTTCCTCCGCGAGCGGGAGATGACCGACGTCGTGCTGGTCACCGACGGCTACCACGCACTGCGGGCCGACGCCATCGCCGAGGAGCTCGGCCTGGACGCCTCGGTGTCGCCAACCGAGCACCGGGGATCGACGGGCGACTTCGTCGAGGAGACCGCGGCCGTGGCCGTCGGCCGGATCATCGGGTTCCGGCGACTGGTCGACCTCGATGCCCAGGTCCAGGAGTAGGCGATCGATGATGCGATCCCCGCCGAGCGCCGGGTAGGGTGACCTGTCCTTCGGGGGTGGTGTAATCGGCAACACGACAGGTTCTGGCCCTGTTATTGGGGGTTCGAGTCCTCCCCCCCGAGCCACCGAGCATGAGTGAAGCCCCAGGTCATCGGCCTGGGGCTCCCGCGTGAAAGGGACCGAGAGTTCGTCGGTGGTCACAAGTTGGTCACAGCGGTTTCTTGGGGGGCCATTCGAGGGTCCGCGTCGTAGGCTGGTGGCGATGCGTCGACCGATGACGGTGAGCCTTGACGAGCTGCTCCTCGACACGCTGCGGGATGTCGCGGCGGATGAGGGCGTACCCGAGGACCGGATCGTCGAGGAGGCGCTGCGCCGCTATTTCGGGCTCCGAGGGCTCGCTGTCCTGGACCAGGTCGGTGAACGACGGCGGGCTGAGGGGACTCAGCTGAGCGACGACGAGGCCATGGCGCTGGCCATCGCAGAGGTCCGGGCCGCACGAGCCGAGCGCGTCCGGGCCCGAGGCGCCTGACCTCTACCTCGTGCTTCGAGTCGTCGTCGATCCCAACGTGGTCGTGTCGGCAGCGATCACACCTGACGGGACAACGGGTCGTGTGGTTCGCGCCGGACTGGCAGGACGGTTCCGGTTTCTCGTGTGCCCCCAGCTCCTCGACGAGTTGCGCACTGTCCTCCTGCGGCCGTCGTTCCGGCGGTATGTCACGGTTGAGGAGGTGGTCGAGCTAGTGAAGGCGATCACCGGCGCTGCGGACCACGAACAGGATCCCGCCGTCCGGGCGGCAACGCGCGATCCGGGCGACGACTACCTGGTGGCTCTGGCCGCAGGAGCCAACGCCGACCGACTGGTCAGCGGTGACCCTGACCTGCTCGAGTTCCCGACCTCGCCGGTGAAGGTCTCCAGCCCTCGAGACTTCCTTGACGAGCTGGAGAACCTGCCCACTGACTGACTCTGTGATCGGCTGCCACCAGCGATCAGGCGGTCGTGGTCCCGAAGATCAGGGCGGCCACCTTCTCGGCGGCGTCGGTCTGCATGCCCTTGATCACGTGCTGGTAGGTCTGCCATGTGATGAGCGGACTAGCGTGACCGAGCCGTTCGGATACGACCTTCACGTCGACGCCGGCGACGAGCGCCAGGGTCGCCCACGTATGTCGGAGATCGTGCAGCCGGATCCGGGGCAGGTCGGCGAATGCGGCCTGGCGCAGTCGGCGATCGAACGTCTTCGAGAACGCCTCCGGGTGGTACGGGCGACCGTCCGGCCAGCAGAACACGAGGTCGTGGTCCTCGTAGGCGTCACCGACAAGGAGCCGTTCCTTCGTGTGCTTTACCCGCCACGTCCGCAGCGCGGCGACCGTGGGGCCATCCAGCTCGATCACTCGCGGGCGCTCGGTCTTGGTTCGCGGGACGAGGCGACCCTCTCGCCCACGTCCTGATGGTTTCGTGAGCGGGATCAGCTCCTGCCGAATGGCAACGAGACGCCGCTCGAAGTCGACGTCCTGCCATCGCAACCCCAGTGCCTCGCCCCGTCGGCAACCCGTCGTCGCGAGGAACAGCCAGGGCCATCGGTAGCGATCGTCGCCCAAGCGGTCGAGGAAGTCGGCGAGCTGTGGACCGGTCCAGACCTTCATCTCCGGCGGCTTCGACGCCTTCGCCGACGGGGGCGTTGCCTGGTCGGCGGGGTTCATCGGTAGCCGTCGCCAGCGAACGGCGTCCTTCAGCGCGGCGTGGACGATCGTGTGGACGTAGCGCACCGTGCGAGGCTTCAAGCCAGGCGATTGGCTGCCACGCACCCGCCCGCTCTCGAGCAGCTCTCCGTACAGACGATTGAGGATGGAGCCGTCGAGAGCCGAGAGCTGAAGCTGGCCGATCCGCGGCTCGACGTGGTGGCGGATGTTCCGCTCGTACGACTCCCACGTGCTCTCGGCCAGCTGTCTGCGGACGGCGGGGAGCCAGTCGTGCCGGAGGAACTCGGCGACCGTCTGGCGGAAGGGCGCAACATACGTGCCCTGCCTCGACTCCACGCGCAACTCGTCGAGGGCTCCTTGTGCCGCGGCCTTGGTCGTGAAGCCGCGGCGTTTGGCCTGGCGTCGGCGGCCGTCGGGGGCGGGTGGCAGGTCGACCACGAACCACCAGGTGCCGTTGCTAGGGTCTTTGCGGGGGCCGGCGTCGCGTGCCATCAGGTGTCGTTCCTGAGGGCGGAGCGGTATTCGAGTTCTTGGAGGTGGTTGGCGAGGGCGCGCAGGTGGGTCTGCCATTGCTGGAGGTCACCGAGGGCATGGCGGACGATCTGCTCTTTGCGGGCTTGGACCATGTCGGCGACCCGCTGTTGGGCGTCGCTGAGCTTGTTGGGGCCCAGCTCATCGAGGAACGCTTGGAACCGCATGGCCATGAGGCCCCGTTGGTGGTCCTCGCCGAAGACGAGGTCGGCGAGTAGCGCCAGGGGGGCGCCGAGTAACTCGGCGTCGGGGGTTTGGAGCTTGGCGGGCACGCCGGGGGACGCCCAGGGCCGGGGCGGGAGGAAGAACCAGCTGATGGGCATGTCGAAGGCGCGGGCAAA
>DASQUY010000280.1:0-2958 GCA_035641055.1 Acidimicrobiales bacterium
GGCGTCGAAGGCGCCGAGGCAGCGGTCGATGTCGGTGGCCTGCCGTACGGTGTCGACGTCCTCCGGCGAGAACGGCGGCTCCACGAACGCCGTGCGGACGACCTTGATGAAGTCGCCGAGCTCGTCGTCGGCGATGGTGCGTACATGGGGGGAGGGGGGCATCGCCTCAGGGTAGGCAGCGGGATCGGATACGCCGGAGGGAGTTTCGAGCTCGTCGGCCGGTCCGCGGGAGGTCTGTCATTTCCTCCGGACCGAGGTCGAGGAAATGACCGACCGCCACGGTCGCTATTTCCTCGACCTCGCCGGACGGTCGGGTATTTCCTCGGGCCAGGCACACGGGGATCGGGCCAGGCACACGGGGACGCCGGCTCTGATCGCCGGGCGGGGCGTCGGCGGGCGACGGTAGCCTTGCGCCGATGAGCACGGGCAGCGCTCCCTACGGCATCCGCGTCGTCGGTGACCCCGTCCTCCGCCAGCGGGCGGCCGAGGTGACGACGATCGACGGGCGCCTGGCCAAGCTGGCGGAGGACATGATCGCCACCATGTACGACGCCCCCGGCGTGGGCTTGGCCGCACCCCAGGTGGGCGTCGAGAAGCGGCTGTTCGTCTACGACGTCGGCGACGGGGCGCACACGGTCGTCAACCCCGAGATCGTGGCCCGCGAGGGCGAGTGGGCCTACGAGGAGGGTTGCCTGTCGGTCCCGGGGCTGTCGTGGGAGATCGTGCGGGCCAAGCGGGTCCACCTCACGGGGCTCGACCTCGACGGCAACGAGCTCTCGATCGAGGCCGACGAGCTGCTCGCCCGCTGCTTCCAGCACGAGGTCGACCACCTCGACGGCGTCCTGCTGCTCGAACGGCTCGACACCGACACCCGCAAGCAGGCGCTGAAGACCATCCGCGAGCTCGGCCTCCGCCGCCCGGCCGACGGCCCCACGCCGGCCAGCGTCAAGCCCGACGGCGGTCTCTCGCTGCGGTAAGTGGCGCTCGCACCGGCGCCCGCGCATCCTCGACGGCTCGTCTTCCTCGGCACCCCCAGCTTCGCCGCCGATCCGCTGCGGTCCCTGGCGGGGGCGGGGTTCGACGTGGCGCTCGTGGTGTCGCAGCCCGACAAGCGCCGGGGGCGCGGCGGGCGGCTGGCACCGTCGCCGGTCAAGCAGGCGGCGCTCGCCCTCGGCCTGCCGGTGTCGGACCGCGTCGACGACGCCGTCGACGCCGGCGCCGACCTCGGGGTGGTCGTCGCCTTCGGCCGCCTCATCAAGCCCCACGTGCTCGAGCGCCTCCCTCTCGTCAACGTGCACTTCTCCCTGCTGCCCCGCTGGCGGGGAGCGGCGCCGGTCGAGCGGGCCATCCTCGCCGGTGACGAGCGCACCGGGGTCGACCTCATGGTCGTGGAGGAGGGACTGGACACCGGGGCCGTCTACGACCGGGCCGAGGTGGCGATCGGTCCGGACGAGACCGCGGAGGATCTGCGGGCCAGGCTGACCACCCTGGGCACCGAGCTCCTCCTCCGCAACCTGACCAACGGGCTGCCCGAGCCCAGGGTCCAGGAGGGCGAGCCGACCTACGCCGACAAGATCGACCCCGCCGAGCTGCAGATCGACTGGCGGCGGCCGAGGGCGGAGATCCACCGCCTGGTCCGCATCGGAGGCGCCTGGACCACGCACCGCGGCCGCCGGCTGAAGGTGTGGCGCACGGCCCTCGGCACCCCTGACGGCGAGACGGCGCCCGAGGGCCTCGCGGTCCCGGCCGGCGACGGGCCCCTGCAACTCCTCGAGGTGCAACCCGAAGGCCGCCGCCGGGTGCCCGCCCGGGCGTGGGCCAACGGCGTGCACTGGGGCCCCGGCGACCGCTTGGGTACGTGAGACGCCACGTGACCGAGCCGCGAGCTGGCGACCGGCCCGGCGGCTAGCGTCCGTCGGATGGCTCCTGTCCGAGGTGGCGACCGGGGGAGATGGTGAGCGCGGCGAACGCCGGCCCGCGCTGGCCGGCGAAGGTGCTGACCGTGTCGGACGGCGTCGTGGCCGGTGTGCGGGAGGACCGCTCGGGTGAGGCCCTGGCCGAACGACTCGCCGAGGCCGGGTTCGAGGTCGTGGGCCGGGCGGTGAGCGAGGACGGCCTCGAGCCGGTGGCCGAGGCCCTGCGGGGGTTGGCCGACAGCTTCGCCGGCCTCATCGTCACGACCGGGGGCACCGGCTTCGGCCCGCGGGACCAGACCCCCGAGGGCACGCGCGCCGTCCTCGACCGCGAGGCGCCCGGGCTGGCCGAGGCCATGCGGCTGGTGAGCCCCCTCGGTCGATTGTCCCGGGCGACCGCGGGCACGGTCGGCCGGGCGCTGATCCTCAACACGCCCGGGTCGTCGACCGGCGCCGTGGAGTGCCTGGACGCGGTGGTGGACGTCGTGCCCCACGCCCTCGACCTCCTCTCGGGCGGCCGCCCGCACTGATCACGTCTTTGAGGCCGAGCGGATAGGCCGTCAGCACGTGAGGAACAGTCCGGAATCTGCACCGTGTCCCAGTCCGAACAGCGAGGCCTCCAGGCAGCAACGCAGACGTTCGCCGCGAGGAGGCGAACCTATCCGCTGAGCCTCTTTGAAGATTTTTCGGCGCATAGCGCCACTTTTCCTTCAAAGTCGGTGAGCCCGTACGCTGGCGGACATGTCGGAGGTCGACACCGGCACCGACCACCAGCACATGCTGCGGGCCGTCGAGCTGGCCGCCCGCGTCCGCGCGACGACGTCGCCGAACCCGTGGGTCGGCTGCATCCTGGTGACGACCGACGGGGCGGCGGCCGAGGGCGCAACGCGCCCGCCCGGGGGTCCCCACGCCGAGGCCGTGGCGCTGGCCGAGGCCGACCGTGCCGGGCTCGACACACGGGGCGCCACGGCCTACGTGACGCTCGAGCCCTGCAGCCACCGCGCACGGACGCCGCCCTGCGCCGACGCGCTCGTGGCGGCGGGGG
>DASQUY010000281.1:0-3981 GCA_035641055.1 Acidimicrobiales bacterium
GTCGTTCACCTTGTTCTTGGTGGTGATGTAGTTGCGGCGCTTGCACGAGGTGCACTCGAGGGTGACAGCCACCCTCTTCTCACCTGCCTTGGCCATGGATCGTTCTCCTACTTGAGGATCTTGGTGACGCGGCCGGAGCCGACGGTCCGGCCGCCTTCGCGGATGGCGAACAGGAGGCCCTCGTCCATCGCGATCGGGGCGATCAACTCGACGGTCATCTCGGTGTTGTCGCCCGGCATGCACATCTCCACCCCGTCCGGCAACTGGATCGTGCCGGTCACATCGGTGGTCCGGAAGTAGAACTGGGGCCGGTAGTTCGTGAAGAACGGCTTGTGCCGGCCCCCCTCCTCCTTGGTGAGCACATACACCTGGGCCTCGAAATGGGTGTGCGGCGTGATGCTGCCCGGCTTCGCCAACACCTGACCACGCGACACCTCCTCCTTCTTCGTGCCCCGCAAAAGCACACCCACGTTGTCGCCCGCCTGGCCCTCATCGAGCAACTTGCGGAACATCTCCACACCCGTACACGTCGTCTTCGCCGTGTCCCGGATGCCCACGATCTCGATCTCGTCCGAGACGTGCACCACACCCTGCTCGATCTTGCCGGTCACCACCGTGCCCCGACCCGTGATCGAAAACACATCCTCGATCGGCATCAAGAACGGCTTGTCGAGATCCCGAGCCGGCTCCGGCACAAAGCTGTCCACCGCCTCCATCAACTCCACGATCCCGGGCGTCGCCTCGGGATCCCCCTCCAGAGCCTTCAACGCCGACACCTTCACCACCGGGGTGTCATCGCCCGGGAACCCGTACTCGGACAGCAGCTCGCGGACCTCCAGCTCCACCAGCTCCAAGAGCTCCGGGTCATCCACCGCGTCCACCTTGTTCAGGGCGACCACGATCGACGGCACCCCCACCTGACGCGCCAGCAGCACATGCTCCCGGGTCTGGGGCATCGGCCCATCCGTGGCCGCCACCACCAGGATCGCCCCATCAACCTGCGCCGCCCCCGTGATCATGTTCTTGATGTAATCCGCATGACCCGGCATATCCACATGCGCGTAATGCCGATTCGGAGTCTCATACTCCACATGCATGATGTTGATCGTGATCCCCCGCTGCTTCTCCTCCGGCGCCTTGTCGATCTCGTCGAACGTCATGAACCGCACCGAAGGGTTCGTCTCCGCCAACACCTTCGTAATTGCCGCCGTCAACGTGGTCTTACCATGATCGATGTGACCCATCGTCCCAACATTCAAATGCGGCTTTGTCCGCTCAAACTTTGCCTTGGGCATGGCTCGGTTCTCCTGCTGTTGCGATGATCGGAGTAGCGGCGGCCGGACTCGAACCGGCGACAACCCGATTATGAGCCGGGTGCTCTGCCAACTGAGCTACGCCGCCTTATGTTGCGAGCCCCCTGTCGGAATCGAACCGACGACACCAGCCTTACCATGGCTGCGCTCTGCCGACTGAGCTAAGGGGGCCAGGGGCCTCTCACGACGGGACGGTACAGCCTATCGCCAGGGCATCGGGGGCGCCCAACCACTAACGTGCCCGACCCCGGCGACGCCGAGGGTCGTCCCGACCGGGCGGCACGCCCGTGGCGACCCGCGACACCACGCTCCGTCGCCTCGTTGCCTGTTCGCGACACATTCGTAAAGAAATTGCTCAAGTCTGCCGTCGGACGCGCCGATACTTCCTTCGTGCTGGTGGAACGTCTGATCGTCGAGGGCGACGGCGCCGCCGCGTCCGTTGACCTCCATCCGCGACTGACCGTGCTGGGCGGCATGCCCCCCGACGCCAGGGCCGCCTTCGGGTCGCTGCTGGCCGGCGCCCTCCACGGGACGGTCCGCGGTGTCCACGCCGAGGTGGTCGACGACAGCGGCCGGAAGCTCGTGGTCCTACGCCCGTCGTCCGGCCCGCACCGTGTGATCGACGTCGCCACGGCGGCCGACGTCACTGCCCAACACCGGGGGTTCGACGGTCGCGTCGACCTGCTCAGCGGCCAGTACGGCCGCGCCACCATCACCCGCATCTCGGCCGATGACCTGCTGAACCGCACGCCCCGCAACGACGCGGTGCGGGCCCTGTCCGCGGTCGACCAGGTGTCGCTGTGGGGCGCCGCCGACGAGTTGCTCGGCCGGGGGTCGGGCCGGGGCGACACCATCGACACGTGGCGATCGGTGGCGGGCGAGACCGACGTCCACTGGGCCAACGACCACCGCACCGAGATCCAGGCTGCCGCCCGCCTGCGCCAGCACATCGCCGCGCTGCGGTCGCTGTCGTCGAGCGCCCCGGACATCTCCGACGACGACGCCGTGGCGCTGGCCCAGGGCATCGTCTCGCAGCTCGGTGCCGCCACCAACGCCGCCGGCCCCCGTCCGCCGGTGTTGCTCGACGAGACCTTCGACGAGCTCGACCCAGCGGTCGTGCCGTTGCTGCTCGAGCTGCTGCCCGGACTCGTCGGCGACCTGCAGGTCCTGCTGCTCACCGACGACGAGGCCATCGCCTCGTGGGCCCGCCTCGAGGCGCTGGCCGGCGAGCTGGCCCTGGTCGAGCCGGCTCTCGCCCCGGACTGACACTGACGGGGAGGCAATAGGTTCCCCAGCGGGAAGGACGAGGCAATAGGTTCCGAGTTTGGAACCTATGACCTCAGGCTCGGGATCGCGGAACCCATCGCCTCCGGTGACCGTGCGTGCGGCACGGCCCGACGACGCCGAGGTCACGCGGCAGATCTACAACGCCGAGGTCACCACGTCGACCGCCACGTTCGACCTCGTGCCACGCTCGCTGGCGGAGCAGCGGCGGTGGTTGACGGCGCGCAGCGGCGCCCACGCCGTGCTGGTCGCCGAGGACGGGACCCACGGCATCGTGGGGTTTGCGGCGCTGTCACCCTGGAAGGACAGGCCGGCGTACGCCACGAGCGTCGAGGACTCGGTCTACGTGCACCGTGACCATCGTGGCCGCGGCTTCGGCAAGGTGCTGCTGGCCGAGCTGGTGGACGTGGCCACGGCTCACGGCTTCCACGCCGTCTTCGCCCGCATCGTCGGCGGCCACGAGGCATCGATCAGGCTCCACCAGGCGTTCGGGTTCGAGGTCGTGGGGACCGAGCGCGAGGTGGGCCGCAAGTTCGGCCGCTGGCTCGACGTGGTGGTCATGGAGCTGCTCCTGACCCCTGACTTCTGAGGACTGAAACGGTCGCCATAGCGGCCATTTCTGTCCTGAGAACACGGCGGTCAGCCCTCGGCCAGGGCCGACTCGAGCGGGACCGCCGCGCGGCCGAGCGCCTCGGCGACCGCCGGGTTGACGACCTGGCCGCCGACGGTGTTGACGCCGAGGGCCAGCGGCCGGTCCCGGCCGACCGCCTCGGCGACACCGAGCCGGGCGAGCTCCGCCAGGTAGGGCAGCGTGACGTTGGTCAGGGCGTAGGTCGACGTGTGGGGCACGGCGCCCGGCATGTTGCCGACGGCGTAGTGCAGCACACCGTGGCGCTCGAACACCGGGTCGGTGTGCGTCGTCTCGTGCGAGGTCTCGATGCAGCCGCCCTGGTCGATGGCGATGTCGATCACCACCGACCCCGCCCGCATCGACCGCACGATGTCCTCGGTCACCACCACGGGCGCCCGCCCGCCGGGGATGAGCACCGCCCCGATGACCAGGTCAGCGGCTGGGACCACCTGCTCCACCGTCCCCCGGTTGGATGCCAGCGTGGTGATGCGGCCCATCTGGATCTGGTCGACGTGGCGCAGCCGGTCGACGTTGCGGTCCAGCAGGTTGACCTCGGCCTCCAGCCCGGCCGCCATCCAGGCCGCGTTCCAGCCGACGTTGCCGGCGCCGAGCACGACGACCTTCGCGGGCCGCACCCCCGGCGCCCCGCCCATCAGCACCCCCCGGCCGCCGTTGTGGCGCTCGAGGAAGTGCGCACCGACCTGCATCGACATGCGCCCGGCGACCTCGCTCATCGGCGCGAGGAGGGGCAGC
>DASQUY010000282.1:0-2185 GCA_035641055.1 Acidimicrobiales bacterium
CCACGGCTGCGAGGTCGGGCGCTGCTCGCTCAACAACGGACCCCCGATCGGCACCGAGACCGCCCGCCGCCTGGCCTGCGACGCCCGGCTCCGTCCCCTGATCCACCGTGACGGCCAGCCCCTCAACCTGGGGCGCAGCGAACGGGTGGCCAACCGGTCCCAGCGCCGCGCCCTGCGGTTCCGCGACGGACCCCGGCTGTGCTTTCCCGGGCTGTTTGGCCCGCCACGTCGACGCCCATCATCTGTGGTGGTGGGAGCACGGCGGACCCACCGACATCGACAACCTGTGCCTGCTGTGCAGGCATCATCACCGGCTCGTGCACGAAGGCGGCTATAGCGTGCGGCTGGTCGACGGGCACCCCCGGTTCTACCGACCCGACGGCACCTGGATCCGACCCCCCAACCCTCCACCCACCAACCGACCCCGAGGATCGGGCGAACTCCGTCGCCGCCACCACGCCGCCGGCACGACGATCACCGCCCGCACCCCCGAAGCCCGCGACGGCGGCGCCGGCTGGCAATCACCCAACGCCATCCTCGAGGGACTCTTCTTCGGGTGAACCCGGTGCGGGCGAGAGATGCCACCCGGCGCCGCGCGACGTCTAGCATCGATCGCTGACCCCTAGACCGGGCGGGCGACAACATCACCTATGCACACCCTCCAGAGCCTCCTCTTGCCGCGCGTCGATCTCTGCACGACCGGCAACATGTACGTGCGCACCAAGGGCGGCGCCTTCTGGTCCCTCGAGGACCGGAGCGTGCAGTTCGGCCGCGGCTCGCAGGCGTCGTTCGACACGTACTTCAACACGTTCCCCGTCGCCAAGTGGCGCGAGTACACGACGGTGCGGGAGGTGGCCTTCGAGCTCGACGTCGCCGGACGGTTCGAGGTCCACACCGTGTTCGACCACCCGCACCGGGCCCGCCAGGTGCTCGCCTCGCAGGTGGTGGAGGGCACGGGCTCGCGTGTGTCGCTCGACCCGCTGCTGCTCGGCTCGCTGGCCGGCGGCCAGGTGTTCCTGCGGCTGCGGTCCCTGAGCGACGACGGCGCCCTACGCGGCATGCGGGTGGTGACGCCCGATGAGCCGTCCCAGGATGTGCGGCTCGTCATCGTGATGCCCACGTTCCGCCGGCACGACTACGTGCGGGCCAACCTCGACCGCGTGCTGGCCCACCTCGACGAGGCGCCCGGCCTGGCGGCGCGCGTGAGGGTCCTCATCGTGGACAACGGGCGCGACCTGCAGGTCGACCTGCCGCCGGGGGGGCCGGTCGAGGTCGTGCCCAACGCCAACCTGGGGGGCGCTGGCGGCTACGCCCGGGGGTTGTTGGAGGCGCGGGACGCCGGCTGGGCGTCCCACGCCCTGTTCATGGACGACGACATCTCGTTCCATCCCGAGGTGATCGACCGCACGGTGGCGCTCCTCGACCACGCGACGTCGCCCGAGCTGTGCGTCTCGGGCGCCATGCTGCGCGAGGAGCAGCCCCAGCTCCAGCACGAGGCGGGCGCCGGCTGGGCTCCCTTCGCCGTCCACCCGTGGCAGCCCATCGGCAAGGACCTCGACCTGTCGAAGGCGAAGAACCTCCCGCAGAACGACGTCGACCAGCAGATCGACTACTCGGGCTGGTGGCACTTCGCCTTCCCGCTGTCGCTCACGGCGGACAACCTGCTGCCGGTCTTCCTGCGCGGCGACGACGTGCTGTTCTCCCTCCGCCACGTTCGCCCGCACGCCATCACCGTCAACGGCATCGGTGTCTGGCACCAGGACTTCGAGTACAAGAACGGCCCCGCGTTCTTCTACTACGAGGCGCGCAACATCGCCCTGGTCAACGCCCTGGCAATCGACGGCTACGAGGCCAAGCACCTGCGCAAGCGGTTCCTGGCGCTCACCCTGCGGGCGCTGCTGTCGATGAAGTACGACAGCGCCGAGGCCACGATCCGCGGCACCCGCGACTTCCTCCGGGGCCCCGAGTGGTGGGCGACGCTCGACCACGAAGCCGTCAACACCGCGGCGCGCGACCACCAGGGCGAGCGCCTGGGCGAGCTGCCCGAGCACTTCCGGAGGATGCCCTTCTGGCAGCCCCGCAGGGCGCCGTTCCAGCAGGTGTCGATCCTGGCCTCGCTGCTGAGCCTCGGCGGCCACCTGCTGCCGCCGTCCCGGACCCGGAAGCCGCCGGCGGCCGTCAGCCT
>DASQUY010000283.1:0-2766 GCA_035641055.1 Acidimicrobiales bacterium
GGGTGCCCGCCTCGTCGATGACGTCGTCGTGGTGCAGCGACCCGACGTGGACCAGCTCGCACACCACCCCGCCCGTCACGGCGTCGTCGGACACCAGCTCACCCACATCGAACGTGCCGCCGTCACCGCCCTCACGCCCGGCGGTCGACGCCACCACTCCCAGCAGTGGCCGCAGCCGCTTGCCGCCCGCCCGGACCAGGTGCGACGCCATCTCGCTCATGGCGGGGTCGCCGGACTCGACGGCCGCTAGCAGCCGCTTCTCCACCCGCTCACGCAGCGCGGGCATGCCGCGCAGCGCCAGCAGGGGGTGGGGGGCGGCCACGGACGCCACGGTAGGGGACCCGGAGCCCGGCGCCGAAAAGCCCGCCGCGGCGGTACCGTCTGAGTAGGGGTGTCGCGGGAGGGGGCGCCATGTTCGAGCAGTTCACCGACCGGGCCCGTCGGGTCGTCGTGCTCGCCCAGGAGGAGGCCCGGCTTCTCAACCACAACTACATCGGCACCGAGCACATCCTGCTCGGGCTCGTCCACGAGGGTGGGGGCGTGGGCGCCAAGGCGCTGGCTTCGCTAAAGGTCGGTCTCGATGACGTCCGCCGGCAGGTCGAAGGGATCATCGGCCGCGGTGGCTCGACGCCTTCGGTCCACATCCCGTTCACGCCCCGGGCCAAGAAGGTCCTCGAGCTCTCCCTGCGCGAGGCGCTGAATCTCGGGCACAACTACATCGGCACCGAGCACGTCCTCCTCGGGCTCGTGCAAGAGGGCGAGGGCGTCGCCGCCCAGGTGCTGACCCGGGTGGGCGTCACCGCGGACCGGGTGCGCGGGAAGGTCATCGAGCTCCTGTCGGCGTACCAGGACGAAGGGGAAGGGCGCACCGAGGCCGGAGGCGAGCCGGTGCCCGAATGGTTGGTTCCACCGCAGCAGGTGTACGCCGAGGCGCCCGGCTTCCGCCGGTTCACGCCCGCGGCGTGGCGGGTCGTCATCCTGGCCGGGTCGGAGGCCGTGCGACTCGGCACGGCGCATGTCGGGGCGGCGCACCTCCTCCTCGGCATGCTGGCCGAGGAGGAGGGCACCGCGGCCCGGGCCCTCGGGTCGGTGGGCGTGACTCTGGACCAGGCACGGGAGAAGGCCGAGCAGACGTTCGGGCGCCGCGAGCCCCCGCGGCTCGACCCGCCCCGCCTCGAGGGGGACGCCCTGGACGTCGTCGAGCGGGCCCTGCACGAGGCCCTGGCGGTCGGCTCGGAACGGCTGGACACCCAGCACCTCCTGCTCGGCTTCGCGAACGCCGCCGAGGCCCAGCAGGGGACCGCCCCGGCAGCGCTCGAGGCGCTCGACACGTCGGTCGAGGCCGTGCGGGCCGCGGCCGACATCGAGGGTGGCGGAGATCCGGGCCGGGCTCACGGCCAGTAGGGAGATGCGCGCGATCCTGTGACGAAACTCTCCTGCCGCCCCCGTCCGGCAGCGTCGTGAGGCCGGTCGGGCTGTAGAGTTTCCCCACGGACCCCCTGAGCGGGAGGCACATCTTGTTCGAACGGTTCACCGACCGGGCTCGCCGAGTGGTCGTCCTGGCCCAAGAGGAGGCCCGGCTCCTCAACCACAACTACATCGGCACCGAGCACATCCTGCTCGGCCTCATCCACGAGGGTGAGGGTGTCGCCGCCAAGGCGCTCGAGTCGCTGGGCATCAGCCTCGAGGCCGTCCGCCAGCAGGTTGAAGAGATCATCGGTCAGGGCGGCTCGTCGCCCTCCGGCCACATCCCGTTCACCCCCCGCGCCAAGAAGGTCCTCGAGCTGTCCCTGCGCGAGGCGCTGCAGCTCGGGCACAACTACATCGGCACCGAGCACATCCTGCTCGGCCTCATCCGCGAGGGTGAGGGCGTCGCCGCCCAGGTGTTGGTCAAGCTGGGTGCCGACTTGTCGCGGGTCCGCCAGCAGGTCATCCAGCTGCTGTCCGGCTACCAGGGCGCGGGCGGCCCGGGTGCCGAGAAGGCGGGAGCCACCGCCGGACCCGGCACCGGCGAGGGCCAGCCCACCGGCTCGCTGGTGCTCGACCAGTTCGGCCGCAACCTCACCCAGCTCGCCCGCGAGAAGAAGCTCGACCCGGTCATCGGTCGCATCCGCGAGATGGAGCGGGTCATGCAGGTGCTCTCCCGCCGCACCAAGAACAACCCGGTGCTGGTGGGCGAGCCCGGGGTGGGCAAGACCGCCATCGTCGAGGGCCTGGCGCAGGGGATCGTCGCCAACGAGGTGCCCGAGACCCTCCGGGGCAAGCAGCTCTACACGCTCGACCTCGGGGCGCTGGTGGCGGGCAGCCGCTACCGGGGCGACTTCGAGGAGCGGCTCAAGAAGGTGCTCAAGGAGATCCGCACCCGCGGCGACATCATCCTGTTCATCGACGAGATCCACACGCTGGTCGGCGCCGGCGCCGCCGAGGGGGCCATCGACGCCGCCTCGATCCTCAAGCCCATGCTGGCCCGGGGCGAGCTGCAGACCATCGGCGCCACCACGCTGGACGAGTACCGCAAGCACCTCGAGAAGGACGCCGCCCTCGAGCGACGGCTCCAGAAGATCACCGTCGACGAGCCGACCGTGGCGCACACCATCGAGATCCTCAAGGGGCTGCGCGATCGCTACGAGGCCCACCACCGGGTGACGATCACCGACCAGGCGCTGGTCGCCTCGGCCAACCTGGCCGACCGCTACATCTCCGACCGGTTCCTGCCCGACAAGGCCATCGACCTCATCGACGAGGCCGGCAGCCGGCTGCGCATCC
>DASQUY010000284.1:0-5716 GCA_035641055.1 Acidimicrobiales bacterium
CCGGAGCTCCCGTCGTTCGAGCGCATCCCGATGGAGACGCCGACACCCCTGAACGAGCTCGGCGCCAAGGGCATCGGCGAGTCCGGCTCGATCGGGTCCACGCCCGCAGTACAGAACGCCGTGATCGACGCCGTGTCCCACCTCGGCGTCCGCCACATCGACCTGCCGTGCACGCCCCAACGGGTGTGGGAGGCGCTCAGCAGTCAACGGTGATCCCAGTTGACCGCGGACAGCGAGGCGAGGGCATGGATGAGCGCCTGCGTGCCGTCGCGTCCGTGGCCCTGGGCCTGCAGGGCCACGTAGAGTCGGCCGGATACCCGACCATCGTGAACACGATGTCGCTCGCCGCTGCCGCGTCGAACGCCGTATCGGCCCAGCGTGCCCCGGCTTCGACCAGGGCGTCTGCCTTGGCCCGGGTCCGCCGAACTTGCGGTGGTTAGGGGGTCATAGCCCCGATAACCACCGCAAGTTCATGGGTGCGGCCGGCTCAGGTGGCCGGTTGGGTGTCGAGGATGGCGCGGAGGTCCCGCTTGAGGACCTTGCCGGCGGCGTTGCGGGGGAGGGGATCGGGCGGGATCCGCACGATCGACGGCACCTTGAACGCCGCCAGCCTGCTGGCGACGTGGGCCTGCAGCGCGGCCGGGTCGGCGGTGGCTTCGGGCCGGAGCCGCACGACGGCGGCGACCTGCTCGCCGTAGCGTTCGTCGGGCACGCCCACGATCGCCGCCTCGGCGACATCCGGATGCTCGTACAGGGCGGCCTCGACCTCGGCGGCGTAGATGTTCTCGCCGCCCCGGATGACGACGTCCTTTAACCGGTCCACGACGTACAGGAAGCCCTCCTCGTCCAGCTTCCCGGCGTCGCCGGTGCGGAACCAGCCGTCGGTGAGGGCCGCCGCCGTCGCCTCGGGGTTGTTCAGGTAGCCGCGGAACACGGTCGGTCCCTTGATCCAGATCTCGCCGGTCTCGCCGGTGGCGACCGGTTCGTCGTCGGGGCCCACCACCCGCACCTTCATGACGAGATCGGCGTGCCCACGCTGCCGGGGTGGCGGAGGTAGTCGTCACCGACGTTGGCGATGGCCGCCCCCGACGTCTCGGTGAGTCCGTAGCCGTTGGTGGGCGCCGCCCGGTGGGTGAGCTGGCTGTCGATCCGGCGGACGAGCTCGGGCGGTACCAGCGTGGCGCCCGACGCCACGCCGGACAGCGAGGCCAGGTCGCGTCCCTGGCGTCGGGCCTCGTCGAGCAGCTCGAACATCGTGGTCGGGACGCCGGCGATGGCGTTCACGCCCTCGCGCTCGATGAGGTCGAGCGCCTGGGCGACGTCCCACCGGTAGAGGAGGACCACCTCACCCCCGCTCACCGTGTAGGGATCAGGAACGAGTGCAGGCCGCCGACGTGGAACAGCGGGAAGGTCAGCAGCGTCACCGGCCGGTCGGCCGCGGCCGCGCCCGGGCCCCCCGCCGTTGCATCCCCCGCCGACGGTCCGACGGCCGGGGCGGCGCGCGCCAGCGCCGCGTACATGGCGTTCATGACGTGGCCGCCGACGTTGCGGTTGGTGCCGATCGCCCCCTTGGGGCGCCCGGTCGTACCCGACGTGTACATGATCGTCGCCACGTCGTCGGGTGCCACCTCGACCGGCGGCAGCCCGTCGCCGCCCGGCGCCGACGCCAGCAGGTCGTCGAGCGCCACGGCGCCGCCCGGCAGGCGATCGGCCCGCGTCGCGATCACCGCCTCGACCCCGGTGCAGGCCAGCTCCGGTTCGAGCCGTTCCAGCCGCTCGCCGTCGGCCACCAGCACCTTGGACGCCGAGTCGGTGAGGCAGTAGGCGAGCTCCCGGCCGGTTCACCAGGCGTTCAGCGGCACGACGACCACACCCAGCGACGCCGTGGCCCAGAACGCCAGCGCCCACTCCGGGTAGTTGCGCATCGCGATGGCCACGCGATCGCCCGGGACGACCCCGTAGGTGCCGGCGAGGTGCCGCGCCAGCGCGTCGACGACCTCGTGGGCGCGTGCGTAGCTGTACCGGTCGTCCTTGTAAACCAGGTACGTCGCCTCCCCGTGGCCGGCGCTGAGCTGCCAGATCGCCCGCAGCGACGGGGGCGCGTTCTTGAACACCCGTAGCGCCGTGCCGTCGACCTCCACCTCGACGATCTCGAAGAGCTCCCCCTCGCCGGTCATGGGTGCGGGTGCCGGTTCGCTGCTCATCACGGTCACCGGGGATTCCCGTCGGTGGCGGACTTCTCCTCCACGTGCGACGTGATGGCGTTGAGCATCGCCTGCCCGGCCCGGCCGAACAGCTCGTTGCGCTTGGCGATCGCCCAGTCGTGCGAGGCGCGGGGGGAGGCGAGCTGGCCCTGGAAGTAGGGCATGACCTCGCGGGCGAACAGCCGGTAGCTCGCCAGCGTGCGGTCGGGGTCCGCCCAGTCGTGGCCGAGCAGCAGGAACGTGCCGAACCCGCCGGACTGGTCCAGCAGACGCTCGATGTAGGCGATGGCGTCGTCGGGGGTGCCGATCACGGCCTGGCCGGAGTCCGCGTAGGCCTCGGCCAAGTCCCGCGGGGTCTTCGGCTTCCCGTCGACGTTGGCCGCCAGGGGCACGAAGCCCGCCGCGCCCCCGAAGTAGTTGGCGAAGTCCTGGAGCCCGTGGGTGCAGTCGTCGATGGCCTGGTCGCGGGTCTCGGCCAGGTGCATGGCACCGAGCACCCGCCAGGTACGGCGGTCGGGGGCGGGCCGCCCGTGCTGCTGCGCCTGCTCCTCGACCACGCCCCAGGCCTGGCCGATAGCGGCGAATCCCTCGGCGACCGACATCGACAGCGACACGAGCGACACGTCCTGCTGACCGGCGAGGCGCGGGCCCGACGGCGTCACCATGGCGGCGACGGCGACCTCCGGGTGGGGACTCGTGTAGGGCCGGACCTGCAGCCGGGCGTCCCGCATCGTGAACCAGTCGGTCTGGCGATCCACCGGCTCGTCGCTGCGGAAGAGGGCGAGGATGGCGTCGAGCGACTCCTCCATCATGCGGCGCTGGTCCACCGGGTCGATGCCCATGATGTACGCGTCGGTCGGGAGGGCACCGGGACCGGCCCCGCAGATGACGCGGCCGCGGGTCAGGTGGTCGAGCAGCACCCAGCGGTCGGCGACGAGCCAGGGGTGGTGGTAGGGCAGCGACGTGACGCCGGTCCCCAGCCGGACGTGCTTCGTGCGCTCGGCGGCGGCGGCGATGAAGATCTCCGGCGAGGCGATGTGCTCGTAGCCGCCGGAGTGGTGCTCGCCGAACCACACCTCGTCGTAGCCGAGCCGGTCCAGCGCGACGGTCCGTTCGAGGTCGTACTCGAGCGCCAGCGTCGGGTTCTGCCCGACCGGGTGGAAGGGGGCGAAGAAGACGCCGAAGCGAAGGGGCCAGGATACGGACATGTCAGCTCCTCCCGCGGTCGAGGTCGTCGAGGAAGCCGACGAGGGCGGCGTTGACCTCGTCGGGCTTCTCCTGCTGCACCCAGTGGCCCGCACCCTCGACGAGCACGTCGCCCCGGTGGTCTGTGAGCGCGCTGTGGCCGGTCGCCGGCGGCGACATGACCAGCACCGGGTCGAGGGCGCCGCCGACGAACAGCGATGGCACGCTCACCATGGCCTCGGCGAGCTGCGGGGTGGTCGCCCAGTTGCGATCGATGTTCCGGTACCAGTTGAGCCCGCCGGTGAAGCCGGTGCGGGTGAACTCCGCGATGTAGTGGTCGAGTTCGGCCGGCGTCAGCCACGCCGGCAGCCCGTCGGGCTCGGGCAGCCGGTCGATGAAGCCCCGGCCGTCGGGGGCGAACATCCCCGGGTCGGGCGGGGCTTCGGGCCGGAGCGCCGCCCCGGCGAGCAGCCGCCTCATCGTGCGCGCGGGGTCGCCGCCGAGCTCCGCGTCGGCGACACCCGGCTCCTGGAAGTAGAGGATGTAGAAGAAGTTGTCGCCCATAGCGTTGCGCATGGCGGTGATCGGTTCGATGCCACCGCGGGGCAGGTGGGGGACGCTCATGTTCACGAGGGCGCGGACCCGCTCGGGGTGGAGCAGCGCCAGATGGCTGACGACCATCGAGCCCCAGTCGTGGCCGACGACCACCGCCCGCTCCTCGCCCAGGTCGTCCAGGACGCCGACGAGGTCACCGGTCAGGTGGTGGATGTCGTAGGCCTCGAGGTCGTCGGGGCGGCTCGACCGCCCGTAGCCCCGCTGATCGGGGGCCACCACCCGGTAGCCGGCGTCGGCCAGGGCGGGGAGCTGGTGACGCCACGAGTACGCCAGCTCGGGGAAGCCGTGGGCCAGGAGGACGACCGGCCCCTCGGTGCCCGCCTCGACCAGGTGCAGGTCGACGCCGTTGGTCGAGATCGTGTGCTCGCGGACCTGACTGTCAGGCATGGATCGCTTCCTCCTTGGCCCCCAGGGCGTCGAGGAGCGCCTCACGCGTGGGGCCGTCGCGGGGTGGGAGGGGGTAGTCGTCGGGGTTGGCCATGACCTCGGCCATGCGCGCCATGAGGGCCGGATCTGTCATGAGGTCGGCCGGCGTGGCCAGGAGGTTCCAGAACCGCACCATCGCCCGGCCGATGACGGGGTCGGTGGCGGCGGCCGCGAAGACGGCGGCCATCGCCTTGGCCTGTTCCGACTCCGGGGCGCCGGCGGCACCGGTGCGGCCGGGGTCGGCGCCCGTCCGGTCCATTTCCACGGCGGAGTGGAACCACGGCTCGATCTCGCGGGCGCACGCCGCCTCGTAGGCGGCCGCCCGCTCGGCCGGGTCGTCCGGATGGGCGGCGAGCGCGTCGGCCAGGAGGACGGCCTGGACCATGGCCAGCGAGCAGCCCCGCCCGTAGAGCGGGTTCGTGCAGGTGTGGGCGTCGCCCACCGCGTGGAAGCCCAGCACCGTCGGGCGGCCGTCGTCGTCGACGAAGCGGCGGATGCGATTGAGCAGCCCGCCCATCGGCTT
Source organism: Acidimicrobiales bacterium (assembly GCA_035641055.1). Classification (GTDB taxonomy): domain Bacteria; phylum Actinomycetota; class Acidimicrobiia; order Acidimicrobiales; family VFJN01; genus DASQUK01. The sequence continues at coordinate 4,954 of DASQUY010000284.1, forward strand.
CACGGGCGACAGCGGCGGGCGCGGGCCGTCCGCGAAGAACCGGTCGGGCCCGGGCAGCAACCGGCAGGCCAGGGCGAAGCTGTCCTCGCCCGCGAGCGCAGCCCGCAGCTCGCCGTCGTGGGTGGGCACGGCGAGCGTGACCGACAGCGTGTCGCCGTCGCCCGGGACGCCGAGGTACTTCACGAACCCGAGGTCGCCGCCCAGCTTCGGGTCTCTGAGGACCTGAGGGCCGTCGGGGAGGCGGTACCAGCGGGTGAGGTACATCAGGCCGCTCTCCACCACTTCCTCGGAGATGGTCGCCCCCAGCGTCGACAGCCAGCGGGGGACGGGCGCTCGCCGGCCCCCGGCGGCGACGACGAGGTCGCCGGCGACGGCGTCACCGCCCTGGAGGCGCACGCCGGCGACGGTCGGAGTGCCGTCGGGCCCGGCGGCAGGGCCGGGGAGGAGGCCCGCGGCCGCGGCGCCGGTCCGGACCTCGACGGCGGGCTCGTCGAGGACGGCCCTGCGGAGCACCCAGTCCAGGGTCGTGCGCCGCAGGATGAGGACGGCGAGATCCTCGTCGCCTGGCTGGTGCTCGCCGAGGTTGGCGGTCGACGACATTGTCGTGCATCCGGCGGCCAGCAGGTCGTCGAGCACGTCGGGGAACCGGTCGCGCAGCAGGACCTGCAGGCGGGCGAGGAAGCCGTGCGTCTGGTGGGACTGCGGGGCTCCTCGCCGCTCGGTCCGGAAGGCGTCCTCGGGGTCGGCGGTCGGTCGCAGCCGG
>DASQUY010000285.1:0-7728 GCA_035641055.1 Acidimicrobiales bacterium
ATCCGGGCGGTCGAGGGACCCCTGGCCGACGTCCATGGCACCCCGCCCGAGCTCGTGACGTACTCGGGACCGGCCGCCGGCCTGCAGCGGGCCTGGGTTGCGACCCGGGCGGCGCTGCGGCGGGTCCTCGAGACGACCACGCTGGCGGACATCGTCGCCGAGCGCCTACCCCCCGACGCCGAGAGGCTGCTGTCCGAGCCCGACGCCTGGCTGCGCCGGTAGGCCCCCTACCGGCGCTGCCCCGCGGTCGCCGGCGCCCAGTCGACGCGGGGGACGTCGCCCCAGAGCCGCTCGAGCTCGTAGTAGTCACGCGTCTCCTGGATGAACACGTGCACCACCACGTCGCCGTAGTCCATGAGGACCCAGTGGAGGTCGTCGAGGCCCTCGACACGCACCGGCTTCCGGTAGCCGGTCTCGGCGACCACCCGCTCGACCTCCTCGACGACGGCCTTGACCAGCCGGTCGTTGGGCGCCGACGCGATCACGAACTCATCGGCCACCACCAGGACGTCAGCGACCTCGAGGATCACGACGTCGCGGGCGCCCTTCGCGTCGGCGGCGCGTGCCGCCACCGTCGCCAGGCGCCGCGCCTCGGCACGTTCGCTGCTCAGGGTGTTCGGGTCCGCGGTCCTACCTCCCGATCAGATCACGGGCGTCGTCGCCCAGGATCACCGTCACGTCGATGTCGTCGTCGGTCTCCCCGCCGTCGAGGGACGGGTCCGCCTCGACCGTGGCGTCGCCGAAGCCGGCGGCCAACCATTCCGCCGCGGGGCGCTGGGCCTCGCTGCCGTACAGCAATCGTGTCTCCTCTTCGTCGAACGTCTGGGCGTTGCCGACGATCGTGATCTCGGCGCCCGACCGGACCAACGCCTGGGCGGCCTCCGCCATGAGGGCGCGATCCGTCGTGCCGTTGAGGAGGCGGACCCGGGCCCGGCGGTCGGGGGTGGGCGACACCGGCGACGGCACGGCCCGGGCCACCAGGTCCCCCACCTGCTGGACGTGCGGGTTGTAGGCCTCGGGCACGCCCCCGGCGCCCTCGTCGACCGGTGTGACGGGCAGAGGCACGATCGACGGCAGGCCGGCAGCCAGCTCGCGCACGAAGCGCCCGATGCCGACACCGGTCTCGCCGGGCAGGGCGTCGGCGCCGGCGTCCCGCACCTGCGGCAGCCACGCCGTCCAGAGCGCCACCTGGCGTTCGAGCCGTTCGACCTCCGGCTCGCCCTCGGACAAGGTGGCCAGGAACGGACCGACATCGTCCGCCGTGAGCGGGACGGTCCCCGGCCCCCACTCCCCCACCTGCCCGGTGAGCTCCACCTCCACGGGCGCCACCGGCGCCACGAGCGAGGCCCAGCGCGCGTCGTCCACCTCGAGGTGCTCGGGGATGGCGACGACCAGCAGGTCGGCCAGCGCCGCCACGACCCCGGTGTCGCCGAGCTGGTCGTACACCTCGGCCAGCGTGGCCGGAGCCTCCTCGTCCGGGTCCTGCCTGATCAGCGTCGTGGCCGGAACCAGGACGACCGTGCCGCCGTCCTCGTTCGACTCGAGAACCAGCAGGGCCACGCCGATCAGCTCCCCCTCCGCGCCGCGGTGCACTACGGCCATCGTCGGCGTGGGCTCGACGTACGCCTGGTAGCCCGGCTCGTCGGGACCGGGTAACGGGTCGACGAAGCGCCCCGCTGTGCTGTTGCGCACCGTCGCCACGCCGATGACAGCGAGCCCCACCCCTCCGGCGACCAGGATGCCGAGCGCGATGAGCACCAGCCGCCGCCGGTGTGGCAGCCCGCGCCGGCGCGGCCAGCTCGGGAGGTGAGCCGGAGCCGTCCGCGGCGCAGACGGGGGCGGCTGGGGGTGACGGCGGTCGTCGGTGGTGCCTCGATCGCTCAAGTGGCTACCCGCTCCCGGTAAAGCCCCCGGCGCTCGATGGTTTCGATGACCCCGGGTGGCAGCAGGTAATCGAGCGGCCGGCCGTCCGCCACCCTCGCCCGCAGGTCCGTGCTCGACACCTCGAGCCGGGGCACCTCGAACCGCACCCACGACCAACCGTCCGGCAGTCGGCACTCCTCGGAACCGGGTCGTTCGACGACCACGATCGTGGCGAGCGAGCGGACCTCCTCGACCCGCTCCCACGTCGGGAGCCCGGCGGCGGCGTCGCTGCCGAGGATCACCGAGAGCTCGACGCCTGGCTCCTCGGCTCGCAGCCGGGTCAGCGTGTCCGCCGTGTACGACACGCCGCCCCGGTCGATCTCGAGGCGACTGGCCTCGAGACCCTCGACGTCGCCGACGGCGGCCTCGACCATGGCGAGCCGGTCCTCGGCGGACGAGATCTCCCGCGTGCCCACCTTCTGCCACGGCCGGTTGTTGACCACCAGCAGCACCCGGTCCAGGCGCAGCTCGTGCCGGGCGTTGACGGCCGTCACCAGGTGGCCCACGTGGGGCGGGTCGAACGTCCCTCCGAAGACCCCCAGTCGCTCACCGGACGCCGCCGCGCTCAACTCTCGTCTCCGCGCCCGAGGCGCACCTTGTCGGCGAGGGCGGCCAGGCCGTCCGAGGGGTCCACGGGCCAGACGGGCTCGGTGCTCGGCGCCAGGTCCCGGAGCTGCGGCGGCAACCCCGCCAGCGCCGCCGTGCACCGGTCGCGCGCCGCGCTCAGCGGCTCGGGCGGCCCCGTGCGGCGGCCCGCGGCCATCGCCTGCACCAGCAGCGGCCGGCCGCCCGGTACCTCCTCGTCGTGCAGCGACAGCACGTCGTGAGCCGCGCATCGCCACACCTGCTTGCGGCCGGGCAGCGTCACCTTGCCCTCGGCCAGCTTCATCTTGGGTCCCTGAGCGTCGTCGACCAGCTTGTACACGGCGCCCAGCCACGGCGCATCCCCGCTGGTGCCCAGCTGCGTGCCCACCCCGAAGGCGTCGATGGGGGCGCCGGTCCGGAGCAGCTCGGCGACGCGGTGCTCGTCGAGGTCGCCCGAGGCGAGGATCTCCACGTTACCGAGGCCGCCCTCGTCGAGTACGTCCCGCACCTTGACGGCGAGCTCGCCGAGGTCGCCCGAGTCGATGCGCACGGCCGAGACGCGGATCCCGTCGGCGGCCAGCTCGTGGCCGACATCGACGACCGCCCGGGCGCCCTCGACGGTGTCGTAGGTGTCGATGAGGAGGACGGTGCGCTGGGGGAAGCTGCGGGCGTAGGCGCGGAACGCGTCGCGCTCGTCGTCGAAGGAGAGGACGAAGGAGTGCGCCATCGTGCCCGACAGCGGGATCCCCCACCGCTGGCCGGCGGCGACGAGGGACGTGCCGGCCGCCCCGCAGATCCAGGCACCCCGGGCGGCGGCCATGGCGGCGTCCACGCCGTGGTCGCGCCGGGCCGAGAAGTCGACGAAGCGACGATCGCCGCAGGCGATCGCCACCCGGGCCGCCTTCGACGCCAGCATCGTGCTGCTGCCGATGGCGTTGAGCAGGAACGTCTCCACCAGCTGGGCCTCGACCAGCGGCGCCGTGACCTGCACGATGGGCTCGCCGGCGAACACCACCTCGCCCTCCGGCACCGCCCAGACGTCGCCGGTGAACCGCAGGCCGCTCAGCCGCTCGACGAACGGCTCGGGGAACAGCTCGAGCCCGGCCAGGTAATCGACCTCGTGCGGCGCGAAGGCGAACGACTCGAGCCCGGCGAGCGCGTCGTCGAGGCCGGCGGCCACCAGGAACCGGCGCTCCGCCGGCAGCCGGCGGACGAACAGCTCGAACGTGGCCTCGTGCTCCATGCCCTCGACGACGTACGCCGCGGCCATCGTGAGCTCGTAGAGGTCGGTGACCAGCGCCGCCGGGATGCGTGGCCGGTCGGTCATGCGAGATCCGCGACTCGGCCGCAGGCCGAGTCCGCTTCACTATTCCCGGCGGAGGGCGGGGTAGCGAGCGGGTGGCGCCGAGGATGCGGGGCCGCTTGAGGCGCTTGCGCCGAAGGCGGTAGGCCCTGCACCGCAGGCGACAGGACCCGTGAGCGGACGGGAGCGGGCGGGCGAAGCCGGCTCATGCAAGCGCGACTCCGGCCGCGGTCATCTCCTCGAGCGCCCGCTTGCCGTCACCCGGCTCGAGGTCGACGGCCCGGACGCCGTCGGCGACGACCGTGGCGTCGTATCCCAGGGACATGGCGTCGAGCGCGGTCGCCTTGACGCAGTAGTCGGTGGCGAGCCCCAGCACCACGACGCGCTGGACGCTCCGCTCGCGCAGCATGCCGTCGAGCGCAGTGGGCGTGGTCTCGCCGCTGACGGGATCGGCCATCGTGAAGCCCGAGTAGCCGTCCTCGCCGCCCGTCCCCTTGCGGACCCGCTCGCCGTCGATCGCCGACAGCCTCGGATGGAGCTCGGCCCCCCACGTGCCGCCCACGCAATGGACGGGCCACGTGCCGCCGTCCTTCGCGAAGTGCGGCGTGTCCGGCGGGTGCCAGTCCTGGGTGTAGACGACCAGCGCCCCGGCCGAGCGGGCCGCGGCGATCTCGGCGTTCGCCACCTCGATCACCGACTCGGCGTCACGCACGTAGAGGCTGCCGGCGGGATCGGCGAAGTCGTTCTGCACGTCCACGACAACCAACGCCGTCGATGCGTCGTACCGTGCGGTCACGCCCTCAAAGGTACCGCCCTCGGCCTTTTATTTGCCTCCGTCGAAGCTCGGGGCCTCACTCCGCCTCGTACGTCCAGTCCGGGCGCTTGCGGGCCTGGCGCTCGTCGAGGATGGCCCGGCCGGCGCCCAGGTCCACGAGCTTGGGGACCTGCAGACCCCGGGCCGGCAGCGGCTCACCGCCCAGCGCCGCAGCCACCTCGTCGGGGAACGCCTGCAGGATGCTCGCCACCACCTGCTGCTCCTGGACCGGCAGATAACAGCGGTTGCCGTCGGTGCAGGTCTGCAGGCGGAAGGCGATCGTGTCGAGGTCGTCCGGGGTGGCGCGCCCACCCGCCAGCCGGTCCAGATCCTCGGTGACGGCTCCGCAGCCCAGCTTGCAGGCGGGGCACTGGCCGCACGACTCGACGTACAGGAACCGCGACACCATCTGCGCCACCTCGACCATCGACGCCGTGTCGTCGAGCACCAGGAATCCGGCGGCGCCGAGCCCCGAGCCGGCCGCCTTCATGCCCTCGTAGCTGCACGGCGTGTCGAGCTGGTCGGCGGTCAACACCGGGTTCGCCACCCCGGAGAGCACGGCCTTCACCCGGCGTCCCGGTCGCACGCCGCCGCCCACGCGGTCGATGACCTCGCCCAGCGGCGTGCCCATCTCGACCTCGCCGACGTCCGGGCGCAGGACGTCGCCCACGACGGTGGCCACGACACACCCCGGCGACTCGGCCGTTCCGAGCGACCGGTGCCACTCGGGCCCCCGCGCCAGCACCTGGGTGGCGGTGGCCAGCGTCTCGACGTTGTTCACCACCGTCGGGTTCGATGACGGCAGGACGTCCGCCACGCCGGCCGGCGAGGCGCTCCAGCCCGTCGTGGGCACCGTGGCGAACAGACCGTGGATGTAGGGCGGGACGTTGCGCGGCATCGGGGCCTCGCCCTCCACGACCTGGAGCAGCCCGGTCTCCTCCCCGTACAGATAGGCGTCAGGCCCGAGGACGACCTGGATGGTGACATCACCGATGGCGCCGGACGCGCTCAGCTCGTCGACGGCGGCGGCCAAGCGCTCGATCTCGGGCTCGAAGCGCTCCTTGACCGCGATGAAGGCCCGCTCGGCGCCGACCGCGAAGGCGGCGATGGCCACTCCCTCGACGACCGAATGCGGATTGGCGCGCAGGATGGCTCTATCCTTGAAGGTTGCGGGTTCTCCCTCTGCCCCGTTGCACACCACGAAGGTGTTGATCCCCCCGTTCCCCCGCCGCGAGGCGTCGTCCGCCGCGCTGCGCACCGATTGCCACTTCCGCCCCGTCGGAAATCCCGCCCCACCACGACCACGCAGACCCGAGAGGATGACCTCCTGGATGGTGCCGCCAGGACCGAGGCTGAGCGCTCGCCAAAACCCGGCACCGCCCCCACGATCGAGATAGTCCGTGACATCTGTCACCGGTGGATCTACCAGCAACACGGCGTCCTGCATGTACCGGCCCTTCCCGCGTCCACGGCCGGAAATCCCCTGCGTAACGGGAATCCCACCGCGGTAGTGGTGGTTGAGGAGTAATGAGATGAGTGATTCTGTAGGTCAGTACCTGAACGAGATCGGCCTCGTGCCGCTGCTCACGGCCAGCGAGGAGCGCGAGCTCTCGCAGATCATCGAGCGCGGCCGCGAGGCCCAGGCGCGCATCGACGCCGGAGAGCGCGGCCGCGAGCTGCGCAAGGCCGTTGCCGCCGCGGCCGCCGCCAAGGACCGCTTCATCCGGGCCAACCTGCGGCTCGTGGTGAGCATCGCCCGACGCTACCCGCTGCCCCCGTCGATGGAACTGCTCGATCTGATCCAGGAGGGGAACCTCGGGCTCGAGCATGCCGTGGACAAGTTCGATTGGCGCAAGGGCTTCAAGTTCTCGACGTACGCCACCTTCTGGATCCGCCAGGCCATCGGCCGGGCGCTCGACCAGAAGGCCAGCCTGGTGCGCCTGCCCGGTGATCGCTCGGCGTCGCTCCGGGCGGCGCTGCGCCAGGCCTCCGGTGACGGCGAGGAGCTCGACGACGAGAGCGCCCGCCTCTACCGCCTGACCACGCCGACGTCGCTCGACCGTCCGGTCGGCGACGACGACGGCAGCGAGCTGGTCGATCTGCTGGCCGCCGACGTGCCGACGCCCGAGCAGGTGCTGCTCGACCGCGAGGACGAGGCCACGCTCAACGACCTGCTCGGCGTGCTCGACACCCGGGCGCGCCATGCCGTCGAGCAGCGCTTCGGCCTCAACGACGGCCGCAAGCGCAGCTACCGCGAGGTCGGCGAGGAGCTCGGTGTCACCGCCGAGGCGGCGCGCCGCCTCGTCAAGCGGGCCGTCGACGCCGTGCGCGAGGAGGCGGTCGCCCGCTCCAGCGCGGCCTAGCAGCAGACGGGCCGGACTCCCCCTCTGCCCGCTGCGGGCCCGAGGCAATAGCGAACGGTGAGCCGGGCCTGAGGCACTGCCTGACGGTTTCCGTTCGTGATTGCCTCGGGCGATCTCGATCGTTCGCTATTGCCTCGCGCACTGGGCCGCCGGGACCACTCAGGCGGTCATTCGTCACGCCTGCGCGAATCGCTTTGCCGAGCGGGGGCCCGTGCCGCCACGATGGTGCACGATGACCAGTGACCGGGCGCCCCGTTCCCGACCCGACTGGCGCCCGGACTCCTGGCGCGACTGGCCCGCTGCCCAGCAGCCCGCCTGGCCCGACGATGCGGCCCTCGAGCAGGCGCTCAAGCACCTCGCCACGGTGCCGCCGCTGGTGTTCGCCGGCGAGGCCCGGGCGCTGACCTCGCAGCTCGCCGGGGTGGCGGAGGGCCGCGCCTTCTTGCTGCAGGCGGGCGACTGCGCCGAGTCCTTCGAGGCGTTCTCCGCCGACGTCATCCGGGACAAGCTCAAGGTGATCCTGCAGATGGCGGTGGTGCTCACCTACTCGAGCGGCGTCCCGGTCATCAAGGTGGGCCGCATCGCCGGCCAGTTCGCCAAGCCCCGATCGGCACCGTTCGAGACGATCGGCGACAGCCGGATCCCGTCGTTCCGGGGCCACATGGTCAACGACAGCGCCCCCAACGAGGTGGCGCGCACGCCCGACCCGGGCCGGCTCGTCCAGGCCTACCACCAGTCGG
>DASQUY010000286.1:0-3270 GCA_035641055.1 Acidimicrobiales bacterium
CCGCCGCTCCGAACCGCTCTGGTTGGACGGCATCAAGTACCTGTTCGTGACCGCCATCGAGGGGTGCATCGACCACATCCTGGCGGATGGCTGACAGAACGGGCCGCACCGCCCGATCAGGGCGACCGAGCCGGCCCCACCGAAGAGGCCGAGCGAGGCGGCTGATCGGCGGCGCCGAGCCTCGCTGGGACGGAGCTACCGCCAGGTGGGAGGCTGGTGGGGTGATCGACTGGTCCGACATCGACACGGTGGTGGGGCGGAACTGGTACCAGCTCGACCCCGCCCTGCAGGCCCGGGTGCGGCGTGACTGCCCCGCCGACGACCTCGACTGGGCGGAGGCGACGCTCGACGGCTTCGGGGGGCTGGTGGGCGACCGCATCGCCCGGGCCGCCGACGTGATCGACGCCCACCCGCCCGAGCTGATCCGCTACGACCGCTGGGCCAACGACGTGGGCGAGATCGCCCACCACCCGGCCATGCTCGACGCCAAGCGGGCGCTGTGGGAGGCCGGCTACCCGTCGGGCTTCGCCGCCCAGGCCCGCGAACGGGGGCGGCCCACGCCGGGCGTCGTGCTGGGCGCCTCCAGCTACCTGCTCTCCGAGGCCGACACCGGGATGGTGTGCAGCCTGGGCATGACCTCCGGGGTCGCCGGCCTCGTCGACGCTTACGGTCCGCCCGACGTGCGCGACGACCTGCTGGCGGGGCTGCGGGCGGCGGACGTCGACCATGCCCTCGACGGCTCGATGTTCCTCACCGAGCGTGACGGCGGCTCGGACCTCGGCCGCACCGTCCACTGCACCGCCCGCGACCTCGGCGACGGGCGGGTGGAGATCAGTGGCGAGAAGTGGTTCTGCTCCAACATCGACGGCGCCGCCGTCGTGCTCCTGGCCCGCCCGGAGAGCGCCCCCGACGGGCCGGCCGGCCTCGGCCTCTACCTCGTGCCCCGCACGCTCGAGGACGGCACCCGCAACCGCTACACGATCCGCCGCCTGAAGCAGAAGCTGGGGACCAAGAGCGTCCCCACGGGCGAGGTCACCTTCGACGGGGCGCTGGGCTACGCCCTACGCCCGCCACGCCGGGAGGCGGACGCCGGTTCCGGGCGGGCCTCGTCCGACGCCGGCGGCCTGGGCCGGATGATGGAGATGGTCAACGGCAGCCGCTTCGGCGTCGCGCTCATGGGGCTCGGCATCGCCCGGCGTTGCTTCGCCGAGGCGGCCGCCTGGGCGCACCACCGCCAGGCCAAGGGCCGGGCGCTGGTTGACCTGCCGCTCGTGCGGGAGCAGCTCGTCGATCTGCTCGCGGAGCTCGAGGCCGCCCTGGCGCTCGGCTTCGAGTGCGCCGCCACCGGCGCCTTCGCCGACGGCGCCCGCCTGCGGCGCATCCTCGTGCCCGCCGCCAAGGTGCGCCTGTGCCGGCTGGGCGTCGAGGCGGCGTCGTTCGCCGTCGAGCTGCACGGCGGCAACGGCTACTGCGAGGACTGGGGCCTCACCCGGCAGCTCCGCGACGCCCAGTGCCACCCGATCTGGGAGGGCAGCGAGAACATCTGCGTGCTCGACGTGCTGCGGACGATCCGCCGGGACGCCGCCCACGAGGCCGTCGTCGCCCGCGTCGACCAGGCGCTGGCCGTGGCCCGGGAGGGCGGACCGGGCTGGGTGCGGCCGGCCGCCGACGGCGTGGCCGACGCCCGCGACGAGCTGATCCGCCGGGTGGAGGGGCTCGACGGGCTCGAGCCGGACGCCGCCGAGGCCGTCTCCGGGCGGCTGTGCGACCTGCTGGTGCGCACCACCTCGGCGGCGCTCCTGCTCGAGCAGGCCGGCGAGGGCGGCGAGCTGGCGGCCCACAAGGGGCTGGTCGGCCTGCGCTACACCCGCCGGCACCTCCTGCCGTCGGCGGCCTGGTCCGATGCCGTCGCCGCCACCCTCGGCCGCGAGCTGCTCGCCTTCGCCGAGCCGAGCGCCGACGCGGCCGCCAAGGCGGCGGCCTGAGCCGCCATTCTGGGTGCAGCTATGCGGTCATATACCGGACAACTGCACCCAGTTCGCCGGCGTAGGTGGGTGAGGGTGGTCGGCGTTGCCGGCGCCGTGTGGACGTGGCGGCAGCTACGCAGCCGGCGAGCTGCGGCCGCGGAGGTCCAGCTCCCGGATGAGCTGGTCGCGGGCGCGGGCCACCCGTGACCGGATGGTTCCCACGGGGCAGTCGCACACGGCGGCCGCCCCGGCGTAGTCGAACCCCAGGAGCTGGGTGAGCACGAACGCCGTGCGCCGGTCCGGGTCGAGCCGGGCCAGCATCTGCTCGCTCAACACCGAGTCGCCCAGGCTGACCTCGACCGTCGCCGGCTCGCAGCGGGCGGCGACCAGTCGCGCGAGGCGCCGGCGCCGCGCCGCACCCCGCACGGCGTCGACGGCGGCCCGCCGGGCGATCGACAGCAGCCAGGTCCGGGCGCCGGCCTCGCCGCGGTAGGCGGGCAGCGCCCGGATGGCCCGCAGGTAGGCGTCCTGGGCGGCGTCCTCGGCCAGGTCGCGCCCGGCCACGGCCGTGACCAGGCGGACGACGTCGCTCCACGTCTGCCGCACGAACGACGACAGCGCCACGCGGTCGCCCTCCCGCGCCGCCAGCGCCAGCGTCGTCACCTCGTCCATGCTTCCCGCTCTTGGCGCCTTCGGCGCCGGGCCGCTCGGGCCACGGCCGAGGCTGACTGCAAGTTGTCGATCCATTCGCTCGGCCTCTCGGGCGCGGCACGCTAGCGGGAACCGGAACGGCCTGCCGAGCGACTGTTCTCGTATGCGCTGCTCCCGTGTCCGCGAAGCCATCTCGGCCCGGCTCGACGGCGAGGCCCCCGGCATCCCCGCCGACGAGATCGACGCCCACCTCGCCGCCTGCGAGGACTGCCGCGCCTGGGCCGCCGCCGCCGGCGAGCTCTCCTCCCCCGAACCTGCGGTGGTTAGGGGGGCTATGACCCCTCTATCCACCGCAAGTTCGGAAGGGCGGGGGCTGGGCACCCTCCTGTCGCTGATCTCGACGGCCGAGTGGCGCGTCCTGCTCGCCGTCATCGGTCTGACCCAGGCCGTGCTCGCCTGGCCGGGGGTCCTCGACGGCAACGACGCCTCGATCCACCTGACCCACGAGCTCGCCGCCTGGGACCTGGGCCTGGCGGTCGGCTTCTGCTTCGTCGCCTGGCGGCCCGCCCGGGCTTGGGGGATGTTGCCCCTGGTGGCGCTGATCGTGGCCAGCATGACCGTCACCTCCGCGGTCGACGTGGGGTCGGGCAAC
>DASQUY010000287.1:0-2901 GCA_035641055.1 Acidimicrobiales bacterium
GTCGGACAGTCGCCACAGCACCTCCGCCGCTCCCTCGAAGGGCGGCATGGTGCGGAAAATGCGGTCTTCCTGCACCGCGGCGCGGTGGACCGCCTCGAACTCGGCCGGGGACAGGCCCCACTCACGGAAGTCCCACGACCGGTCGAGGGGCAGCGACGCCGGGTCCAATCCCCGGTGCTCGGCCACCACCTGGCGGAGGGCGTCCGTGTAGTCGGCGCAGACTCCGTCGAGGTCGACGCCGAGGATGAAGCCGGTGTCCGTCGCCATGCTCAGTCAGTATCGGTTCTGCGCGCCTGCCACACACGATCCACGATCACGTCGGCCACCACCAGCAGCACGGCGAGCCAGCCGAGGGGGTGCACACGGTCGAGCTGGATGGGCCAGTCGAGGCTCGCCCCCGGAGCGTCGCGCAACTGGATGAAGAGCACGTAGGTGGCCGCCAACCCGAGTGCAGCCGGGGTCGCCAGCAGCAGCCACAGGCGGAACGTCTCGTGACGGGCTCCCACGCCGGCGGCGAGGCCGACAACCACGCCGATCAGCGGCCCGGCCACGGCGAGTGCCAACAGCCCGACGCCGATGCCGGTCAGCACGGCGATGCCCAGGGTCGGCAGCGCCCCCTCGTAGCGGAAGGCCAGCACCGACGAGTACGGCTCGGCCAGCGACGACGGGGCCACCACGGCCGGCCGGGGCCGGCGGATGACGAGGAGCAGGCACACGAGGGCAGCGGCCACCGAGACCACCAGGGTGACGTCGACCCGCCGCTGCGGATCGAACTGCAGGTTCACGACGAACGATTCGTCCTCGGGCACGACCTGCCAGCCGTTGGCGAAGCCGTCGACCAGCTCGTGGTCACCGAGCGTGCCGCCGTTCCCCCCGTCGGCGATCGTGGCCGCCCAGCCGTCGTTGTAGCTCTGGCCCAGGACGAGCCAGAACGGCTCACCCGGCGTCGCCCCGGACACCTCGATCTGCACGTGATCCTGCGTGTCCTCCGTGCCGGTCACCCGGGGGACGGCGGAGCCTGCGTCGTCTCCACCCCCGGTGCTGGTCGTCGGCTCGGTCGCCTCGGCCACGAGCGTGCCCGCCGCCGGCGACGCCTCGCCCCCCGGCGCGGAGCGCAGGACGAGCTGGTCGATGTCCATGCCCAGCTCCTCGCCCGCGGTCGTCCGCAAGTCGTGGTCGCCACCGTCGAGGCGGAGCGGCCCGGCGGAGTCGCCGCACGTCTCCAGGGCCAGCGGCTCGCGGGCCAGGGCGGCGTCCATCGGGCCGGTGAGGCGCATCTCGACGGGCTCGCCGTCGACGGTCAGCAGGTCGTCGCGGCATCCCGAATCGAACGTGTCGGGCAGCGCCGGCACCTTCGGGCCGGGCAGTCCGATCTCGGCGATGCCGATCGGCTGTGTGACCTCGTTGTCCGACACCCAGTCGTTGGCGACGACCGGCCGCACGCCGGTGACGCGCAGCCGGAAGGTCGAACCCGTCACCGCCTCGGGCAGGTCGATCTCGACGCTGGCGGTGGCGCCCTGCTCGTCCCGGGTCTCGATCTCCGGGACCTGGAACCGCCCGGCTGGCGTGCCGTCCACCAGTAGGCCCACCTCGGTGGGCACCGAGTGCAGCTGGTCGGCGACGACCGTGAGGGGCAGGCGGTCGACGGTCTGGGCCTCGGGGAGGTTGACCTCGATCCACTGGCCCTGAGGCTTGGAGCGAATCGGGTTCCACGCGGTGGCCGGATCGCCGTCGACCGCGGCGCTGGCGACCGCCAGGTCGCCGGTGAGCGTCGTGCTGGCGCGGGCCCACGTCACCGAGTCGTCGTGGGGGCGACCCAGCAGCTCGTCGATCGCCCAGGGTTCCGCCCGCGGCGAGAGCCGCGCCTCGCCGTCGAGGGTGAACTCCCGGCCCGTGGGGAGCATCAACCGCCGGTCGAGCGAGCGCTCCTCGTCCCTGCGGGTGACGTCTGTGGGGTCCTGGCGCTGGCGGGTGAGGCTGACCGCCAGGGCATGGTCGAGGGAGTCCGTCCCGGCGGCGTCGAGCAGATCGGTCGGCAGCCGGATGATCTCGTCCAGGTGTGGCGGGTCGTCGCCGATGGCCACCTCGGCGAAGCCCACGCTCGTGAACCCGGCGTAGCGGGGGACATCTTCGCCGGCGGTGTCGGACAGGATCTCGATCGACAGCTCCTGGAAGCTGCGCTCGGGGAAGCTGATGACCTGGCCCGGCTCCGCCCGCGACTCGGGCGTGAGCTCGACCTCGATGCCGTCGCCGCCGTCGAAGGTCAGCCGCGCGTTCCGGATGAACCGGTTGCGGTCGCCCTCGATCGGCTGGAGCAGCGTGATGTGGTCGGCGACCGTCGGGCTGGCGAGCGTGACCTCGAGGCGCTCGCCGCGGGCGTCCGAGAACGCCGCGGTGCGCCACGCCGTGGTCGGGTCACCGTCGACGGCGTGGGCGGCGCGCTCCTCGGCGGTGAACGTGATGGGGTTGCCGTAGCTCGTGGCCTGGGTGTCGATGCCGTTGAGGTGGGTGGAGACCGTCTGCGTGTCGCTGTCGGCGTCGGGGAACAGCGGCAGGCGGTTGTCGCTGAGGTCGTCGACGAGCGGCTCCTCGTCCGCGGACTCGGTGTTGCCCCGCGTGTGGCGGACGGTCGACCAGCGTTCGCCCCGCTTGCGGTTGGAGTCGGTGACGAGCAGCGCTGCGCCCTCGCCGAGGGCGGCGGCGATCTCGTCGTCATCCAGGCTGGCGCTGTAGCGGATGAGCTCGCTGCCGTCGATGAGCCCGCTGCCGGCGGCGTCCACGAGCCCGGCGCCGTCGCCCGCCACGAGCAGGGGGTGGTCGGGGCCGTGGGTCGACACGACGGGCACCGGGTCGTCCACGGGGAAGGCCGCGAGCTCCGGCGGATCCTCCAGGTCCGGGTCG
>DASQUY010000288.1:0-8630 GCA_035641055.1 Acidimicrobiales bacterium
CCGCCGCTCAGCGCTGCGGCCACGGTGACCAACAACAGGAGATCGCCGACCGCACCGACGATCCGCAGGTCGGCGGTGAACCCGATCTGCGCCATGAGCGCCACGACTACCACGAGGATCGCCCGCAGTGGCGTCAGGCGATGGGTGCGCATCGGTCAGCCCCCGCCTGCGTCCTCGGTCCAGAGCATCACTGACACGTATGACAGCGCATCGATGTCGGCCAGCGGCTCCACGTCGAGCTCGAGCGACAGCCCGCCCGGTCCCTCGTGGGTCGACGCCACCGTGCCGACCGGGATGCCCGGCGGGTAGGCGCTGCCGTCGATCCCGCTGGTGACGACGCCCGTGCCGTCCGCCACGTCGGTGCCCGGACGGATGGTCGAGTCGACCGAGAGCGGATGGCCTCGGCCCTGACCTCTGGCGGTGCCGAGGTCGCCGGTCGTCGCCAGCCGCACCCCGACGCGGAGATCGGGGTCGGTCAGCAGCTCGACCGTGGAGCTGCCCCCGCTGGCCCGGCTCACCCGACCCACCAGGCCCGACCCGCTGACGACGGGCATGCCCACGGCAACGCCGTCGTTGGTGCCCTTGTCGATCTCGACGGCGTGGCTGAAGTTGGACCGGGGGCCCGACACCACCCGGACGGCCACCGTCTCGACGTTGCCCGCGAAGGGCAGGTCGAGGGCGGCCGACAGGTCGGCAAGCTGGTTCTCGGCGTCGGACGAGCGCACCCCCTCGGCCTCGGCGGCCTCGAGCTGCGCCCGCAGCTCCTCGTTCTCGCGCTCGAGGTCGTCGTAGCCGCTGACGCCCTGCCACGCGTTGCGCACCGGCTGCGTGGCGGTGTCGACCGCGCTCTCGACCGGGCGCACGACTGTCGCCACCCCCTCCCGCACCTCCCGGACCACTGTCGAGTCGCGCAGCCCTGCCGTGAGGAGGGTGACCGAGGCCACCGCAAGGATGGCGACCCGAGTCCGCGATCCGGTCGGGGGGTTGAGCGCCACCGGCTAGTACCCGGATGACGAGAAAAGGACGCTCTTGAGGGCGTCGAACTCCTCCAAGGACTGCCCCGACCCCACCGCCACCGCGTGCAGCGGGTTGGGGGAGATCACGATGGGCATGCCGGTCTCGTGGTGGAGCCGAGCGTCGAGGCCGTTGAGCAGCGCGCCGCCGCCGGCCAGGCAGACACCCTTGTCCATGATGTCGGCCGCCAGCTCGGGTGGCGTCTTGTCGAGCGTGACCTTCACGGCGTCCACGATGGCCGACACCGGCTCCTCGATGGACTCGCGCACCTCGTCGGTCGTCGTGACGATGGTCTTGGGGAGGCCGGTCATGAGGTCGCGGCCCCGGATCTCGGCCTGCACCTCCTCCAGCAGCGGCCAGGCCGAGCCCAGCGCGATCTTGACCTCCTCGGCGGTGCGCTGACCGATCGCCAGGCCGTACTCCTTCTTGACGAAGTTGACGATGGCCTGGTCGATCTCGTCGCCCGCGACCCGGATGGACTGGCTGGTCACGATGCCGCCGAGGGAGATGACCGCCACCTCGCTGGTGCCGCCGCCGATGTCGACGATCATGTTGCCCGTCGCCTCCTGGATGGGGAGGCCGGCGCCGATGGCGGCGGCCATCGGCTCCTCGATGATGTAGGCGGGTTTGCGGGCCCCGACGTACTCGGCCGCCTCCTGCACGGCCCGCTGCTCCACCCCGGTGATGCCCGACGGCACGCAGATCACCATGCGCGGCTTGCCCCACCGGCGGTTGTGGGCCTTGCGGATGAAGTAGGCGAGCATCTTCTCGCAGATCTCGAAGTCGGCGATGACCCCGTCCTTGAGCGGGCGGATGGCCTCGATGTGGCTGGGCGTGCGGCCGATCATGCGCTTGGCCTCGATGCCCACCGCCACCGGGCGACCGTCACGTACGTTGACTGCGATCACCGACGGCTCGTTGAGCACGATGCCCTTGCCGCGCACGTAGATCACCGTGTTAGCCGTGCCGAGATCGACAGCCATGTCTCGGCCGACCAGCGAGGAGAAGAAGCTGTCGGGCATGAGGATCGTCACCTGCGCCCGTCCGCCGGGAACGAGCAGCTTGGCGTAGGTTAACGGAGCCCCGTGGCCGAGCGAGGCACCCCCCTGTTGCGATCGCGATGCGATTCCTGCCGCCGGTCGCTCGCTAACGCCCGAGGCTTTAGGTTCCACCCACCCGAGGGCGAGGCGCTGGGTTCCGGATCCGGAACCTATGACCTCGTCCGTCGTGCGGTGAAACCTATGACCTCGGGCCTTGGTCCCCGTGTGTGCGCGACGCCCCGCCCGGGCGGATCGGGGCGCGCTACGCCAGCGCCGGGAACCAGAGGGCGATCTCGCGGGCGGTCGACTCGTGGCCGTCGCTGGCGTGGACCAGATTCGCGACGGTGGTGGTGGCGAAGTCGCCCCGGATGGTCCCCGGCTCGGCGTCCTCCACCTTGGTGGCGCCCACGAGCTTGCGCACGAGCAGCCAGGTGTTGTCGTCGGGCCCTTCGACCACCATGGTGAAGACCGGTGACTGCGTGATGAAGGCGAGCAGGTCGCCATAGAAGGGCTTGCCCTCGTGCTCGGCGTAGTGTCTCTCGGCCAGCTCCCGGTCGACCTGGCGCAGCTCGGCGGCTACCAGGGTGAGCCCCTTGCGCTCGATCCGGCCCACGATCTCGCCGACGAGGCCCCGCTGGATGGCATCGGGCTTGCACATGACGAAGCTGCGGTTCTTCACCGGCCGGAGGCTAGCGGCGCCCTCCATCCCCACCGGTATCAGCCCAGGAGGCCGAGGCGGCGGCAGGCGGTCCGCGCCGCGCCCACCGTGTAGAGCGACCCGGTGACGATCACGAGGTCACCGCCGTGCCCGTCCCCCGCCGCCTCGGCGGCGCGCAGCGCACGCTCGAGCGCCGCGCCCACGTCGGGGACCGCGTTGGCCGCCACGCCGCGAGCGGTGACGCCGGCGGCGAGGTCCTCCGCCGGGACGGCCCGCGGCGTCGGTGGCGAGCACGTGATCACCCGGTCGCCGGGGCGCACCCCCAACTCCACCAGCATCTCGCCGACGTCGCGTCCGGCGAGGAGGCCGAGCACCCAGTGCCGCGTCCCCTTCACGTCGAACTCGCCGGCCAGGGTGGCTGCCGCCGCCCGGGCGCCGTCGGGATTGTGCGCCCCGTCCAGCACCAGCAACGGCGCCCGGTGCACGACCTCGAACCGCCCCGGGAGGCGGAGGCCCCCGAACGCCTCGGCCACCACGTCCGGGTTCAGCGCCCGGCCGAAGAACGCCTCGACAGCGGCCACGGCGGCGGCGGCGTTGTCCGCCTGGTGCGACCCGTGGAGGGGCAAGAACACGTCCTCGAGAATCCCGTGGGGCGTCCGGATGTCGAGCAGGTGGCCGCCGACGGCCAGCCGGTCGGTGACCACCCCGAAGTCCTCGTCCCGCACCCACACGTCGCCATCTGCCTCGTCCGTGAACACGCGGCGCAAGGCGGGGTCGGTCTCGCCCAGCACCAGATGGCTGCCGGGCTTGATGATGCCCGCCTTCTCCTCGGCCACCCGGTGCCGCCAGTCGCCGGCGCCGTCCGTGTGGTCCTTGCCCACGTTCGTGACGACGGCGACCTGCCCGTCGGCCACGTTCGTGGCATCCCAGCGCCCCAGCAGCCCCACCTCGACGACGGCCACGTCCACGGCCTCCTGGCTGAACCAGGCGTAACCGGCGGCCGTGAGGAGCTCGAAGTACGACGGCCGCTCGGCGAAGAACCGCTGGTCCTCGAGCGCCGCCAGCTCGCCCAGCACCCGGCCGAGCTCGTCGGGCGAGATCGGCTCCCCGTTGCGGGCGATGCGCTCGGTCACGTGCTCCAGGTGGGGGCTCGTGTAGGTGCCAGCCGTCAGCCCGTGGGCGGCGACGAGCGCCGAGATCATGCGGGCCGTGGACCCCTTGCCGTTGGTGCCCGTCAGGTGGATGACCGGGTAGTCGCGCTGCGGGTCACCCAGCACCTCGACGACCCGCCGCATGCGGCCGAGCGACAGCCCTTCGACGTGCCCGGCCGAGATCCGGGCCGTCTTCTCGAGGTTGATGTGGTCGTCGAGCCAGGCCTGCGCCTGCTGGAAGTCCAAGGACGGGCCGGTCAGGGAACGGTCAGCGCTCAGGACGCGGCGCGGCGCGGTCGCTGGCGCGACGCCTCGGCGCGCGGCACGAGGGTGGGGTTGACGCGTTCGAGCACGACGGCCCGGTCGATCACGCAGCGGCCCACGTCACTGCGGCTGGGCAGCTCGTACATGAGGTTGAGGAGCACCTCCTCGAGGATGGCCCGCAACCCCCGGGCACCGGTGCCCCGCAACAGCGCCTGCTCGGCGATGGCCTCGAGGGCGTCGTCGGCGAACTCCAGCTCGACGTCCTCGAACTCGAAGATCTTGCGATACTGCTTGATGAGCGCGTTCTTGGGCTCGCCCAGGATGCGGACCAGCGCCTCCTGGTCGAGGCTCGACACCGCCCCGATCACCGGCAGGCGGCCCACGAACTCGGGGATCAGCCCGAACTTGAGCAGGTCCTCGGGCTGCACCTGCTCGAGCAGCACCCCCAGGTCCTTGTCGTCGTAGCGGCTGACGTCGGCCGTGAAGCCCACGCCGTTGCGGCCGATGCGGCTCTCGATGATCTTCTCGAGCCCGGCGAACGCGCCGCCGCAGATGAACAGGATGTTGGTGGTGTCGATCTGGATGAACTCCTGGTGGGGGTGCTTGCGGCCCCCCTGCGGCGGCACCGAGGCGGTGGTGCCCTCCAGGATCTTGAGCAAGGCCTGCTGCACGCCCTCCCCGGAGACGTCGCGGGTGATGGACGGGTTCTCGCTCTTGCGAGCGACCTTGTCGATCTCGTCGATGTAGATGATGCCGGTCTCGGCCTTCTTGACGTCGTAGTCGGCCGCCTGGATGAGCTTGAGCAGGATGTTCTCGACGTCCTCGCCCACGTACCCGGCCTCGGTGAGCGCCGTGGCGTCGGCGATGGCGAACGGCACGTTGAGCATGCGGGCGAGGGTCTGGGCCAGCAGCGTCTTGCCGCAGCCCGTAGGACCGATGAGCAGGATGTTCGACTTGGTCAGCTCGACGTCACCCGTGGGTGTGCCGCCGTAT
This sequence comes from Acidimicrobiales bacterium, assembly GCA_035641055.1. Taxonomy (GTDB): domain Bacteria; phylum Actinomycetota; class Acidimicrobiia; order Acidimicrobiales; family VFJN01; genus DASQUK01. Next base: position 5,121 of record DASQUY010000288.1, read on the forward strand.
TGCACCCGCTTGTAGTGGTTGTAGACGGCGACGGACAGGATCTTCTTCGCGTGGTCTTGGCCGATGATGTAGTCGTTGAGGAAGTCGTAGATCTCGACCGGCTTGGGCAGCTCGTCGAAGCGAAGCTCGCTCGGCTCGGCCAGCTCCTCCTCGATGATCTCGTTGCAGAGGTCGATGCACTCGTCGCAGATGTAGACGCCGGGGCCGGCGATGAGCTTCTTCACCTGCTTCTGGGACTTGCCGCAGAACGAGCATTTCAGCAGCTCGCCACCGTCTCCGAACTTGGCCACGTCGGTCGCTCCCCCGTGTCGGCTAGCTCGCCCGAGTGATCGGGCTGGTGATGTCCGCTGCCTGCCGCGAGCTGATGACGTCGTCGATGATGCCGTACTCCCGGGCCTCCTCGGCGCTCATCACGAAGTCGCGGTCGGTGTCTCGGTGGATCTTCTCCTCGGTTTGCCCGGTGTGGCGGGCCAGGATCTGGTCGAGGAGCTCACGCATGCGCATGACCTCCTTGGCCGCCAGCTCGACGTCGGTGGCCGCGCCCCCGGCCTGGCCCCAGGGCTGGGGCAGCAGCACGCGGGCGTGGGGCAGCGCCAAGCGCTTACCCTTCGTGCCGGCGGCGAGCAGCACGGCTGCGGCCGAGGCCGCCTGCCCGAAGCAGATGGTGCTGAGGTTGGGCTTGATGAACCGCATCGTGTCGTAGATGGCGAACAGCGCGGTGATGTCGCCGCCCGGGCTGTTGATGTAGACGTTGATGTCCTTGTCCGGGTTCTCGGACTCGAGGTGGATGAGCTGGGCGCACACCAAGTTGGCGATGGTGTCGTCGATCGGCGTGCCCAGGAAGATGATGTTCTCCCTGAGCAGGCGGCTGTAGAGGTCGTAGGCCCGCTCACCCCGATTGGTCTGCTCGACGACCGTGGGGACGAGGTAGTCGCGGATCACGCCGTGATGCTGCGCAACAAGATCCGGCTGGTGGGGCGACGCCGCCAGGGCGCTCGTCGGGGCGGTCAGGGGGTGCCGGGTGGGAGTGGTCACGCGCCGTCGGTCTCCGTGTCGTCGGTGTTCGTGTCGGTGCTGTCGCTGCCTGCCTCGCCGTCGCTGTCCTCGGGGTCTCTCCGGTCGTCCTGCGCGTCCGCGTCCTCGGTCTGGCCCTCGGTCTCGTCCTCGGTTAGCGGCCCGACCTCGATGTCGGCCCGGTCGATGGGTTGGCCGTCCTCGTCGACGATCTCGACCCGCTCGAGGAGCCAGTCGAGCGCCTTTCGCTTGCGTACATCGGAGCGTACCTCCGCCAGCCGGCCCCCGCGTCCGAACTCGCGGCGGACCCGCTCGACCTTCTCGCCGACCTGCTCGGCGATGCGGGCGACCTCCTCGTCGACCTCGTCGTCGCTGCCCTCGAGGCCCTCGGCGTCGGCCACGGCCCGCAGCGCCAGGTCGACCTTGACGGCGGTGGTGGCGGCCTCCTTCAGCTCGGCGGAGAGCTGCTCGCTGCTCGTGCCGGAGGCGGCCAGCCACTGCTCGGGGTCCACACCTTGGGCCTGGAGGCGGAGGGCCAGGTCCTGGGCGCGGTGCTGCATCTCGTGGGCGACCAGCGGCTCGGGCGGTTCCTCCTCGACCAGACGGGCCAGCGCCTCGCCCGTGCGCTGGCGCACCTGGGCCTGCGCCTGGGCCCGCCGCACGGCCTGCGACCGCTCGCGGATCGAGCTCCGCAGCTCGTCGATGGTCTCGAACTCGGAGTTCTCGGCCGCCCACTCGTCGTCGGCGTCGGGGAGCACCCGCTGGCGGACCTGCTTGACGAGCACGCGGAACCGCAGCTGGCGCTCCTCCTCGGGGTCGGGGTGGGTGGCGCCGAACTCGAGGATGTCGCCCACCTTGGCACCGCGGAGCTGCTCGTCGACCTCGCCGGTGATGGCGCCGCTGCCGACCGTGTAGCTGTAGTCGTCGGCCGTGAGGCCGTCCTGGGCCTCGCCGTCGAGGGTGCCGGTGATGTCGATGACCACGTCGTCGTCGTTCTGGGCCGGGCGGTCGACGTCGGCGAAGGTCGACTGCACCCGGCGCATGCGGTCGATCTGGGCGTCGACCTCCTCGTCGGTCAAGCTCGGCCGGGGGATCTCGACGCGCAGGCCCGCGTAGCCGGGCACCTGGACCTCGGGACGCACCTCGACGACGGCGTCGAAGGCGACGGGGCCGTCCTCCTTCCCGGCGGTGATGTCGATCTCGGGGGCGTCGATGGCGTCGACGTCGTGCTCGACCAGGGCTTGGGCGTAGTACTCGGGCAGGGCGTCGTTGAGGGCCTGCTCCCGCCCGACCTCGGAGCCCAGCCGGCGCTCGAGCACCTTCCGGGGCGCCTTGCCGGGCCGGAAGCCGGGGATGCGGACCTCCCGCGAGATCTTCCGGTAGGCGTCGGTGAGGGCACGGTCGAACTCGGCCTCGTCGACCTCGACGGAGAGCTTGACCTTGTTCCCCTCGAGGGGCGAGACGGTGGTCTTCACAGGGGCGTGAGTGTAAGGGCTCCCGGGCGAGTTCCTCGCGCATTCCGCGAGGCGGGAGGCCCCGGGACGGCGGGTGCCCGCGCCCGCGGCGGGTACGCTCGCGTCGGCCGCCCCGGGCGGTCGACGGGGAGTGGCGCAGTGGCAGCGCACCTGCTTTGGGAGCAGGAGGTCGGGGGTTCGAATCCCCCCTCCCCGACTCTTCTGAGCCGCCGACATCGAGCAGCTGTGACTTTTGGTGACGCGATTCGTCGATATTCGACGGATTGCGTCACCAAACCCGCGGACTCCCCTGGCGCTCTCGCCTGAGGATCCGGCCGGGGAAGACTGGCCTTGTGAACGGGTTGGCCGATCTGCCCCGGGAGCCCCTCGGCGACCACCACGGGATTGATCGGGGCACGCCCGTTGACCGGCGGTACATCGAAGCCTTCCTCGGCGCACGCCGCGGCGCGATCCGCGGGTCCGTTCTCGAGGTCGAGGACGCCGCGTACACGACGAGGTTCGGGGGCGATCGGGTCGCCCGGAGCACCGTCGTCGACATCGACACCACGAACCGGCGCGCCACCCTGATCGCCGACCTCCAGGTGCCGGGCTCACTGCCGTCCCAGTCCTTCGACTGTATCATCCTCACCCAGACGCTCCACCTGCTGCGCCGGCCCGGTCAGTGCCTCCGGAACTGCTTCGCCGCCCTGCGGCCCGGCGGCGTGCTGCTCGTCACCGCACCGTCGGTGAGCCGCGTGAGCCCCACCTACCCGGACGGCGACTTCTGGCGCTTCACACCGGCCGGCATCGCCGAGCTGTTCGCCCGGCACTGGCCCGGCGACGTCACGGTGGAGGCCTTCGGCAATCTCCGAACGTGTGTGGCCTTCCTCATCGGCGAGGTCGTGAAGGACCTTCCCGACGCCTTCCTCGACGACCACGACCCTCGGTTCCCGCTAACGGTCGCCGTCGAAGCCACCAAAGCAGGGCACCAGGGGGCACCGAGCGCAGCGCCCGCCATCTGACGCTGCATGATGAGTCGGGG
>DASQUY010000289.1:0-9819 GCA_035641055.1 Acidimicrobiales bacterium
GCCCGCCGCGCCCGCCCCGCCGCCGCAGCCGCCGTCGCCGCAGCCGTGAGGAGCTCCAGCCCATGGAGGCGCCGACGTACACGCCGGCGTCCGCCCCCGTGCCCGAGGACGTCGTCGTGGTCGAGCGCGCCTCCACGCCGCAGGACCTCGGTCCCAAGCTCAACCGCACGGCCGCCGATGTCGTCCGCTTCCTCATGGAGCAGGGCGAGATGGTCACGGCCACGCAGTCGCTCACGGACGACATGATCGAGCTGTTCGCCGCCGAGATCGGCGCCCAGGTGCGCCTCGTCGACCCGGGCGAGGAGCAGGAGGTCGAGCTCCAGCGCCAGCTCGGGGTCGAGGCGCTGTTCGCCGACGACGGCGACACCGAGCTCCAGCCCCGTCCGCCGGTCGTCACCGTGATGGGCCACGTCGACCACGGCAAGACCAAGCTGCTCGACAGCATCCGCAGCGCCAACGTGGTCGCGGGCGAGGCCGGCGGCATCACGCAGCACATCGGCGCCTACCAGGCTGAGAAGGGTAGCCGCCTGATCACGTTCATCGACACGCCCGGCCACGAGGCGTTCACGGCCATGCGAGCCCGCGGGGCCCAGGCCACCGACCTCGTCGTGCTAGTGGTGGCGGCCGACGACGGCGTCATGCCGCAGACGGTCGAGGCGCTCAACCATGCCAAGGCCGCCGGGGTCCCGATCGTGGTCGCCATCAACAAGGTCGACCGCGAGGGGGCCAACCCCGACCGCGTGCGCCAGCAGCTCTCCGAGCACGACCTCGTCCCCAGCGGATGGGGCGGCGACGTCGAGATGGTGCCCGTCTCGGCGCTGCAGGGCGACGGCATCGACGAGCTGCTCGAGACCCTGCTGCTGGTTGCCGACGTGCAGGAGCCGCCCATCGCCGCCAGCCCCGAGGGGCGTGCCGCGGGCGTCGTGCTCGAGGCCAACCTCGACGTCGGCCGGGGTCCGGTGGCCTCGGTCCTGGTGCAGCGGGGCACCCTCCGGGTCGGTGACCCGCTCGTGGCCGGCGCGGCCTGGGGTCGGGTCCGGGCGCTCATCGACGACCACGGGGCGAACGTCAAGGAGGCCGGGCCCTCGACGCCCGTGCAGGTCCTGGGTCTGAACGAGGTCGCCGATGCCGGCGATCAGTTCGTGGTCGCCGCCGACGAGAAGCTGGCCCGCTCGGTCGCCGAGACCCGGGAGCACTGGCAGCGCGTCGCCAGCCTCGGGCGCGAGGCCGCGGTCACCAGCGGCGGCGCCAAGCTCGAGGACATCTTCGAGCAGATCCAGCAGGGCGAGGCGGCGACGCTCAGCCTCGTCCTCAAGGCCGACGTCAACGGCTCGTTGGAGGCACTCACCGAGGCGCTCCGCAAGCTCGAGCGCGACGACGTGAAGCTGGCGTTCGTGCAGCGGGGAGTCGGCGGCATCACCAAGAGCGACGTGCAACTGGCGGCCGCGTCCAACGCCACCATCATCGGCTTCAACGTCCGTCCCGACCGCACGGCACGCGAGCTGGCCCAGGCCGAGGATGTCGAGATCCGCACCTACGAGGTCATCTACCAGGTGCTCGAGGACATCGAGAACGCGCTCGTCGGCCTGCTGCAGCCCGTGTACGAAGAGGTGGTCACGGGCGAGGCCGAGGTGCGCGAGATCTTCAGCGTTCCCCGCGTCGGCAGGGTGGCGGGCTGCTACGTCACCAACGGGGTCATCACGCGCGGTTCCAAGGTGCGGTTCCTCCGGGACGGCACGGTCATCTGGAAGGGCACGATCTCGTCGCTCAAGCGGTTCAAGGACGACGTGCGGGAGGTCCAGACGGGCTTCGAGTGCGGCGTGGGCCTGTCCGACTTCCAGGACCTCAAGCAGGGCGACGTCATCGAGACCTTCGAGGAGCGCGAGATCGCCCGGACGTGACGGGCCGGCGCGGCCAGCGTACTCAGGGTACATTACGGGCATGGGGCGAGGGGGGCCCGACATGTGGCGCGATCCCGGCTTGCCGATCAAGTTCGGGCCGGTGTCCAACGGCGAGTTCTACCCGCCTCCGCACACGCCTCTTCTGCGTGAGGTCATCCGCCGCACCCACCGGCTGGCCGACGAGCGAGCGCGGCGGCTCGGCATCTCGCGCCGCCAGTTCCTGCGCAGCGTCACCGGCGCGGCGGCGACACTGTGGGTGCTGAGTGCCTGCTCGCGGGAGGAGGGCAGCTCGCGGGGCGAGTCACCGGGCGGCACGCTCGACGTGTCCGAGGAGGCGACCACGGACACGAGCGCGGCGCTGGAGGACCTGGGCGGCGAGGAGTTCATCTTCGACGTGCAGACCCACTACGTGAACTACGACCTCGCCGCCGACGAGGGCGAGTGGACGGCGGTGTTCCCCCAGGCGGGCTGCGCCGAGGGCGAGGAGGCCGGCGACGCTCGGGCGTGCTTCACGGCCGATGCCTACTTCCGCGAGATGTTCGTGCGCTCGGACACCTCGATGGCGATCCTCTCGGCGCTGCCGACGCCCGATCTCCAGCTCGCGCCCGAAGACATGGCCTACGCGCTCGACGTTGCCACGCGGATCGGGAACGAGGGCAGGGTCTTCATGCACGGCGGCGCCTACCCGCACCGCGGGCCGATCGAGGCGGCGCTGGAGGGCATGACCGACCTGCGCGAGCGCTACGACATCGCGGCCTGGAAGATCTACACGATGAACCCGGTCGAGGCCCACTTCTTCTTCGACGACCACGACCCGGACCGGCCGCAGATCGGGCAGCGCTTCATCGACCACGTGCGCGAGATCGGCCCGCCGATCATCTGCACCCACAAGGGCCTGTCGTCGATCGTGGGGTCGACGCCGGAGCTGGCGTATCCGGACGACATCGGCCCGGCGGCGGCGCGCAATCCCGACGTGGCGTTCGTCGTCTACCACTCGGGCTTCGAGCCGGGCGGGACCGGCGTGGGCCCCTACGACCCCGATGATCCCGACCCCGCGGGCGTCGACCGGCTCATCCGCTCGCTGGAGGAGGCCGGCGTCGAGCCCAACTCGAACGTGTACGCCGAGCTGGGCGGCACCTGGTGGTTCGTCATGCGCGAGCCCACGCAGGCCGCCCACGTGCTGGGCAAGCTGCTCCGGTACGTCGGCGAGGACCGGGTCCTGTGGGGGACCGACTCGATCTGGTTCGGCACGCCGCAGGTCCAGATCCAGGCCCTGCGCACCTTCCGGATCAGCGACGAGCTGCAGGAGCGCCACGGCTATCCGGCGATCACCGACGAGATCAGAGCCAAGATCTTCGGCCTCAACTCGGCGAACCTCTACGGCATCGAGCCGATCGCCGGGCCGTGGGACCTCAGCCCCAAGGAGATCGAGGCCGTGCGGGCGAGCCTCCCGCCGGCGCGGACCTACGGGCCGACGACCCGCGCCGAGGCCGCCCGCTACATCGCCGCTCACCAGGCCGGCGTCGAGTTCTAGGCTCCCACAACCACGAACTTGCGGTGGTTAGAGGGGCCATAGCCCCCGTAACCACCGCAAGTTCGCTCGAGGAGCGGGTAGTCGGCGGGCGATCAGGCGCTGGTGAACCCCGGCTCTACGCTGGCGGGCGTGTACGCCGCCGCGCTCCGCTTCGAGCTCTACCTGCGCGACTGCCGGTCCCTGAAGGCCAAGCGGTCGGCGCTGCGGCCCATCGTCGAGGGCCTGTGGCGGCGCCACCGGGTCTCGGCGTCCGAGATCGACCACCAGAACGCCTGGCACCTCGGCACCATCGGCGTGGCGGCGGTGGCACCCACGATGTCCCACCTGTACGAGGTCCTCGACGAGGTGGAGCGCTTCGTCTGGTCGTTCCCGGAGGTCGAGGTCCTCCGGGTGGATCGCCTGTGGATGGAGGACGAGGAGGAGAAACCATGAAGCGCTCGCGTGCTCACACGACGGCTCGTGACTTTCCCCGCACGGCCCGGCTGAACCACCTCGTCCAGGAGATCGTGGCCGACGAGATCGAGCGGCTCGACGACGACCGGCTCGGGCTGTTCACCGTGACTGGAGTCGATGTCGACCCCGACCTGCGCCACGCCACGGTGTGGTACACGGCGCTCGCGGCGGGCGACGACGTGAACGGCGAGCCGGGCGAAGCGGCCGGCGAGGCGTCCGACGGCGCCGGGGAGGCGCTCACGGCGGCCCTGGCCGGGCACCGGCCGCGCCTGCAGGCCGCCATCGCCCGGCAGGCGCGCCTCAAGCGCACGCCCGAGCTGGTGTTCCGCCCCGACACGGTGATCCGGCAGGCCGAGCGCGTGGAGGCGATCCTGCGCGAGCTGCGCGATGACCGCGGGACCTGACGGGCTCGCCGTCGTCGACAAGCCGGCGGGCTGGACATCCCACGACGTCGTCGCCAAGGCGCGGGGCCTGCTCGGCACCCGCAAGGTCGGCCATGCCGGCACGCTCGACCCCGACGCCACCGGCGTGCTCGTCCTCGGGGTCGGCCGGGTCACCCGGCTGCTCGGCTACGTCACGGGGCTCGACAAGTCCTACGACGGCGAGGTGGTGCTGGGCACCGCCACGTCGACCCTGGACGCCTCCGGGGAGGTGACCGGCACCTGGGACATGGCGGCCGTGACCCTGGCCGACGTGCGGGCCGCTGCCGAGTGCCTGACCGGCGAGATCCGCCAGGTGCCCCCGATGGTGTCCGCCAAGCAGGTGGCGGGCCGCCGGCTGCACGAGCTCGCCCGGGCTGGGCTGGAGGTGGCCCGGGAGCCGGTGACGGTGCGGGTCGAGCGCTTCGAGGTGGGCGAGGAGGTGGCGCCCGGGGTCTTCCCGATCTCGGTGGCCTGCTCGTCGGGAACGTACGTCCGCTCGCTGGCCGCCGATCTCGGCGCGGCGTTGGGCGGCGGCGCCCACCTCCGCCACCTGCGCCGTACGGCCGTGGGGCCCTACGGCGTCGACGAGGCGGTACCGCTCGAAGCGCTCGCCCCGGAGCGGCTGCTCGCGCCGGTGGAGGCCCTGCGGGGGCGGGAGCGGGTCACGGTGGGCGACGAGCTGGCGGCGCTCGTCCGCCACGGCCGGGTGCTCGAGGACGGGGTCCTCGGTGTCGCCGGCGAGGGCCCGTGGGCGGTCGTGGACGGCGCCGGGACCCTGCTGGCCGTCTACCAGCGCCACCGGGGCACCACGGTCAAGCCGGGGGTGGTGCTGGCGTGAGCCACGCCCCCGCCCATCCGACGCGAGGCACTGGCTTACGTTCCTCGCGGCCCGAGGCAATGACGAACGGTCTTCGTTCGCGATTGCCTCGGGATCGGCGGACCGTTCGCTATTGAGCCTGTTGCAAAATTCGCCACTCTCCGTCGCGACCGCGAGATCTGGGGCCCAAGACGGCTCGACGACCGCGACATCTTGTGGCCCAGCCCAGCGCCGTCCGAATGTGCAACAGCCTCTATTGCCTCACAGATAGGGGAAGACGGCGGTCTCTCCCCAGCGGGCGCCCGCGCCGGTAGGGTCGAGCACATATCCTGCCGACCGAAGGGGCGTGCAATGGAGCAGCCCGAGCCGGATATCGCCGACTCGTTGATCGATCTGATCGGCGACACGCCGCTGGTCCGGCTCAACCGGGTGACCGAGGGGATGGCCGCCACCGTGGTCGCCAAGCTCGAGATGCTCAACCCGGGTGGCAGCGTCAAGGACCGTCCCGCGCTCACCATGGTCGAGCAGGCCGAGCGCGAGGGGAAGCTGCGGCCGGGCGGCACCATCGTCGAGCCCACCTCGGGCAACACGGGTGTCGGTCTGGCGATCGTGGCCGCCCAGCGGGGCTACCGCTGCATCTTCACCGTGACCGACAAGGTGGCACCCGAGAAGATCCGGCTGCTCGAGGCCTACGGCGCCGAGGTGGTCGTGTGCCCGGTGGCCGTCGAGCCCGACGACCCCCGGTCGTACTACTCGGTCGCCGAGCGCCTCGTCCGGGAGATCCCCGGCGCCTTCCGGCCCAACCAGTACGGCAACGACCAGAACCCCCGGGCTCACGAGCAGACCACGGGCCCGGAGATCTGGCGGCAGACGGCCGGACGCATCACGCACTTCGTGGCCGGGGTCGGCACCGGCGGGACCATCACCGGCGTCGCCCGCTATCTCAAGGCGCAGGACCCCGCCGTCCAGATCGTCGGCGCCGACCCGCAAGGGTCCGTGTACTCCGGCGGATCGGGCCGGCCGTACCTGGTCGAGGGCATCGGCGAGGACTTCTGGCCGACGACCTACGACCCGGCTGTCGTCGACCGGGTGGTCGCGATCAGCGACGAGGACAGCTTCCTCATGGCCCGGCGCGTCACCGCCGAGGAGGGCCTGCTCATCGGCGGCTCGGGCGGCACGGCGGTGGCGGCGGCCCTGGACGTGGCCCGCGACCTGGGCCCCGAGGGCCTGGTGGTGGTGTTGATCCCCGACTCGGGCCGCGGCTACCTGTCCCGGGTGTTCGACCGGGACTGGATGGCCGGCTACGGGTTCCTCCGCGACGGCGACCACACCGTGGCCGACATCATCGAGGCGCGCGGCGGCGACATCCCGCCGCTGGTGTACGTCCAGCCCCACGAGACGGTGCGCCGAGCCGTGAACGTCATGCGGGGCTTCGGCGTGTCGCAACTGCCGGTGGCCAGGGGGGAGATGCCGCTGGCAGCGGCCGAGATCCTCGGGGCCGTGGACGAGCTGGCGCTCATGGACCGCGCCTTCCACGACCCGGCCCTGATGGGCGAGCCGGTGGAGAAGGTGATGGGGCCGCCGCTGCCCACGATCGGCATCGGGCAACCGATCGCTCACGCCGTCGAGCTCCTCGACGTGGCGGGGGCGGTGGTGGTGCTGGCCGGGGGCCGACCGCACGTGGTCCTCGGGCGCAGCGACGTGCTCGGCCACCTGTCCCAGCCGGGGGCGCGATGAACGGCTTCGAGACCCGGGCGATCCACGCCGGCCAGGGCCCGGACCCCGCCAGCGGCGCGGTGGTGGCACCGATCAGCGTGTCGACCACGTTCGCCCAGTCGGCGGTCGGGGAGCACCGGGGCTGGGAGTACTCCCGCAGCGGCAACCCCACCCGCGACGCGCTGGAGGCGTGCCTGGCGTCGCTGGAAGGTGGCGACCACGCCTTCGCCTTCGGCTCAGGGCTGGCGGCCGAGGACGCCGTGCTGCGCCAGCTCCGGCCCGGAGCGCGGATCGTGCTGGGCCACGACGCCTACGGCGGGACCTACCGGTTGATCGACAAGGTCTACGGGCCCGCGGGGCACCCGTGGACGGCCGCCGACCTGAGCGATCCGGTCGGCCTCGACCGGGACTGGCCGGAGGGCGCGGCGCAGGTATGGGCCGAGACACCCACCAACCCGGCGCTGGCCATCGTCGACATCGCCGCCGTCGCCGACGTGGCGCACCGCCACGGCGCGCGCTTGGTGGTTGACAACACCTTCGCCACGCCGTACCTGCAGCAGCCGCTGTCGCTGGGGGCCGACGTGGTGGTGCACAGCGCCACCAAGTACCTGGGCGGACACTCCGATGTGGTGGGCGGGTGCGTGGTCACCGACGACGCCGAGCTGGCGGCTGGCATCGGCTTCGTGCAGAACGCCGCCGGAGCGGTTCCCTCGCCGCTCGACTGCTACCTGGTGCTGCGCGGGCTCAGGACGCTGGCGGTGCGCATGGACCGCCACTGCGACAACGCCCGCGCCGTCGTCGAGCTGCTGGTGGAACACCCGGCGGTCGAGCGCGTGCTGTGGCCGGGCCTGCCCGGCCACCCCGGGGCGGACGTGGCCAAACGGCAGATGCGCGACGCCGGGGGCATGGTGTCGTTCCTGGTGCGGGGCGGCGAGCCGGCGGCCGTCCGCGTGGTGGAGGCCACCCGCCTGTTCACCCTGGCCGAGTCGCTGGGCGCGGTCGAATCGCTCGTCGAGCACCCCGCGCGCATGACCCACGCCTCGGCCGCGGGATCCCCGCTGGCGGTCGACCCGGGCCTGGTCCGGCTGTCCGTCGGGATCGAGACCGCCGACGACCTGGTGGCCGACCTCCGCCAGGCCCTCGACCGGGTGGAACCGCCCGCCTCCGCGAGGTCATAGGTTCCATCACCAGGAGGGCGAGGTCATAGGTTCCGGATTCGGAACCATTGACCTCAGGCCCCTTCTGGTGGAAGCCATGACCTCGGGAAGGTCTGCAGGACGGCCGCCGCCTCCGGCTAGCGTGCCGGCCGATGGAGGTGCTGCGCGACCAGTCCCGCTGCCCGTCACCGCCCGAGGGGACCGTTGTGACCATCGGCGCCTACGACGGGGTGCACCTGGGTCACCAGGCGGTCATCCGCCTCGTGCGCCAGCGGGCGGCGGAGCGGAGGCTCCGCAGCGCGGTGGTCACCTTCGACCGGCACCCGGCGTCGGTCGTGCGGCCGGAGTCGGCGCCGCGGCTGCTCACCGACCTCGAGCAGAAGCTGGAGCTGCTGGAGGAGACGGGTATCGACTACTGCCTGGTCATCACGTTCGACGAGGCTCGCAGCCGTGAGACCGCCGAAGACTTCGTGCGGGACGTCCTGGTCGACTGCCTGAACGCCCGGGACGTCGTGGTGGGGGAGGACTTCCACTTCGGCCACGGGCGGGCCGGCAACGTGGCGCTGCTGCGCCGGCTGGGGGCCGACCTGGGGTTCGCGGTCGACGGCGTCGAGCTCGTCGGGCCGGACGGCCGGCCCGGCAGCAACCGCCAAAGCACCACGACCGGGGGCGACGCCCGCGACGCGCCGGTGTCGTCGACGCTCGTCCGCCACGCGCTCGTCGAGGGCGACGTCGCGCGGGCGCAGGCGCTCCTGGGGCGGCCCTACGAGGTGCGGGGCCTGGTGGCCCGCGGGGACAAGCGGGGCCACGAGCTGGGGTTTCCGACGGCCAACGTGTCGGTCCCCGGCGACATCCTGCTGCCCGCCGACGGCATTTACGCCGGTTGGTTCGAGCGGGCCGACGGCTCCGTTCACGCCTGCGCCATCTCCCTGGGGCGGCGGCCAACCTTCTACATCGAGGCGCACGTGAGCCTGCTGGAGGCGCACCTGCTCGACTTCGACGCCGACCTCTACGACGAGCACGTCAAGGTGCGGTTCGTGGCGCGCCTGCGTGAGGAGGTGCGGTTCGAGACGGTGGACGGGCTGGTCGAGCAGATCCGGCGCGACGTCGACCGGACGCGGGACCTGCTGCTGGGGTCGGGGGATCCGTGACCGCGGGTGAAGTGGAGCCATTGGACCGCAACCGGCTGATCCGCCGGGAGGTCGTCCTCGACGGCGACTACCGGGTCGGGGTCGCGATCGGTGGCGGGGGGCGCCGCCCGCCGGTCGTGCTGGTCCACGGCTTCAGCGCCGAGGGCTTCCTGTACGCCCAGACGCTGTCCCGGCTGGTCCGCCTGGGCTTCAAGGTCATCGCCATCGATGTGGCCGGCCACGGCGCCACGCCGGGGCTCACGTCCGGCGGCCGAGACCTCCCCTCCTACACGTGGCTGGTGGCCCGGGTGCTCGACAAGCTGGGTGTCCGGCGGGCGGTGCTCGCCGGACACTCCATGGGCGGGCGGATCGTGGCCCAGTTGGCGGCGGCGGAGCCCGGCCGGGCTCTCGCCGTGGTCCTCATCGATGCGGCGGTGGGGGATGCCTGGGATCGGCTGATGCGGGTCTCCCGGCTGGCGCCGCCGGTCCTGGTGGGCCTCGGGGCGGCGCTCTTCCTCGATGGGCTGTCGACCCTGCTGTGGGTCCGGAACCCCGGCCAGGCCGCCAAGCTCGCCCGGCTGGCGGCACCGACGCTGCGCGGCAACGCCCGGCACCCGATGCGGCTCGTCGATCCGGCGGTGGCGATGCTGCGCTCCCCGGGCAGTCGGCGGATGCTCGAGACGCTGGCC
>DASQUY010000290.1:0-7133 GCA_035641055.1 Acidimicrobiales bacterium
GGGAGCTGCCGTCCCACGAGCGTGCGGCCGTCGTGGTCGGCGTCGGGCTCAACGTCGATTGGCCCGACCCCGCCGGCGAGCCGTCGGGCGAGCTGGCCGGGATCGCCGACACCGCGGTGGCCTTGAACTGGGTGGGGGCGACGGCCGACCGCGTCGATCTGCTCGTCGCCTTCCTGCGCCGGCTCGACCAACGCTACGGCGCCCTGGTGGTCGACGGACCCGGGCCACTGACCGCGGCGTGGCGACGCCGGTCGGTCACGCTCGGTCGGCGGGTCCGGGTCGATCTCGGCGCCGACGACGTGGAGGGCACCGCCGCCGACGTCACCCCCGAGGGCCACCTCGTGGTGGAGACCCTCGAAGGCGGGCGCCGTACCCTCGCCGTCGGCGACGTCGTCCACCTGCGGGGCGGCTAGGGGTCGAGGTCGCGGGCCTGGAGGTCGGCGATGGCATCGACGGCGCGCTTGGCCATCGGCCCGTCGGCGCCGGGCAGGGGGCGGCCGTCCAGCTCCCGCAGCGGTTGCACGTCGCGGGTGGACGACGTCAGCAACACCTCGTCGGCTTCGGGCAGCGCCGCCATCGGGATGTTCTCCTCGTCGGCGTCGGGCAGCTCCTCCAGCAGCAGCGCCCGGGTCACGCCGGCCAGGCACCCCGCCAACAGCGGCGGCGTGACGAGCCGGCCGGCCCTCGCCACGAAGACGTTGGTGCCCGTGCCCTCGCACAGGTTGCCTGTCAGGTTGGGCAGGATCGCCTCGGTGGCCCCCGCCTTCCGGGCCTCGGCCAGCGCCACCACGTTCTCGGCGTAGGACGTCGTCTTGAGCCCGGTGATCGCCGAGCGCTCGTTGCGGGGCCAGGGCACCGTCACCGCGGTCGTGTCGGGTTCCCAGGGATCGAGGGGGGCCACGGCGATGATGAGCGTCGGCCCCCCGCTGCCCCGCCCCGATCCTGGCGGCGCGATCCCGCCGGTGAGCGTGATGCGGAGACGGGAGCTGTCGGCGGCGCCGGGCCCGGCGGCGGCCAGCAACTCGTCGATGGCGGTGCGCAAGCGGGCGTCGGCGAGCGGCACGTCGAGCCCGAGCCCCCGGGCCGACCGGTGCAGCCGCTCGAGGTGACGCCGTAGCGCGAACGGTCGGCCCGCGGTCACCTTCAGCGTCTCGAACACCCCGTCGCCGACCGTCAGGCCGTGGTCGAACACGGAGACCCTCGCCTCGGACGCCTCGACGATGGCCCCGTCGAGCCACACCACACCGTTCACCATGGGCAGACATCCTGGTGGGTGTCGGCACCGCTGGCCACCCGGAGCAGTGTCCGGGCCTTGAGCTCCGTCTCGGCCCACTCGCCCTCCGGCGTCGAGCCCCAGGTGATACCGCCCCCGGTGCCGAGGTGCAGCAGCCCGTCCTCGACCCAGAAGGTGCGGATCGCCACGTTCAGCTCCCCCTGCCGGTTGTCCGCGTCGATCCAGCCCACGGCGCCGCAGTAGACGCCGCGGGGGACGGGCTCCAGCCGGGCGATGTGGTCGAGCGCCGCCAGCCTGGGCGCGCCGGTGACCGATCCGGGCGGGAAGGTGGCGGCGATCAGGTCGGCCCAGCCGGCGCCGGGGCGGAGCCGGCCGGACACGGTGGAGACCAGGTGCACCAACCCCGGGTGCCGTTCGACGGCGCACAGGCCGGGCACCTCCACCGAGCCCCACTCGCACACCCGCCCCAGGTCGTTGCGCACCAGGTCGACGATCATCACGTTCTCGGCGCGGTCCTTGGGCAGGAAGCCGTCCGGGGTGCTCGCCGTGCCCTTGATCGGTGACGACCAGACCCGCCCTCCGTCCCGCCGGAGGAACCGCTCGGGCGACGCCGAGGCGACATGGCAGCCGGCGGACGGGATGCGGACCACGGCGGCGTACGGCGCCGGGTTGCCCCGACCGAGGGCGGCACCGAGAGCCGCCACGTCGGCACCGGCCGGGACGGGGGCCGACAGCCGTCGGGTGAGGTTGACCTGGTAGACGTCCCCGGCGGCGATGCCGGCGCGGACGGCCTCGACCCCGGCGCAGAACCCCGAGCGGCCGAGCGAGGTCGACCAGGCGTCGGGGCCCGGCCCCCGCCAGCGGGGCCCGGGCCAAGGTGTGGCGGGGCGGACGCGGGCGAACCGGGCGCAGATCGGCCGCCCCTCGAACGGCACGACCACCGCCCACGTCCCCTCCCCGTCGAGGGCGGCGAGGTCGTCGGTGACGTCGACCAGGCCGGTCAGCAGGCGGCCGCCCACGACCGCCAACGGCGCATGGTCCTCCACGGCGGCAGGCTACGACGGCGCCGGCCCGTACCATCGACCACCGTGCACGTCGAGTTCACCGAGGAGCAGGAGGCGCTGCGCAAGGTCGTGCGCGACTTCGCCGACCGCGAGATCGCCCCCCACGCCGAGGCCTGGGACGCCGAGCACACCTTCCCGGTGGAGGTGGTCCGCCGGATGGGGGAGCTCGGCCTGTTCGGCATCCCGTTCCCCGAGCGCTACGGCGGCGGCGGTGCCGACCTCACCACGCTGTGCATCGCCCTCGAGGAGCTCGCCCGCGTCGACCAGTCCCTCGCCATCACGCTCGAGGCGGGCGTCGGGCTCGGCGCCAACCCCATCTACCGCTTCGGCACCGAGGAGCAGCGCCAGCGCTGGCTCCCGGACCTGTGCGCCGGCCGGGCGCTCGGCGGGTTCGGGCTGACCGAACCGGAGTCCGGCAGCGACGCCGGGGCCGGGCGCACGACGGCCGTCCTCGACGAGTCCACGGGCGAGTGGGTGATCAATGGGGCCAAGGCGTTCATCACCAACTCGGGGACCGACATCACGTCGATCGTGACGATCACCGCCCGCACGGGCGACGCCGCCGCCGGTGGTGCCGCACCCGAGATCTCGTGCATCGTCGTGCCCGCGGGCACGCCGGGCTTCGGGGTCGAACCGCCCTACCGCAAGATGGGGTGGCACGCCTCCGACACCCACGGCCTGACGTTCACGGACTGCCGGGTGCCGGGCGCCAACCTGCTGGGGGAGCGGGGCCGGGGCCTCGCCCAGTTCCTGGAGGTCCTGGACGAGGGCCGGATCGCCCTCGCCGCCGTCGCCGTGGGCGTCATCCGCTGCTGCCTCGACCAGTCGGTGGCGTACGCCGGGGAGCGCCAGGCGTTCGGCCGGCCCATCGGCGCCAACCAGGCGGTGGCGTTCGCCTGCTCCGACCTGGCCGTCATGGCCGAGACCGCCCGCCTCCTCACCTACCAGGCGGCGTGGCTCCGGGACGTCGGTCGGCCGTACAAGCGCCAAGCGGCGATGGCCAAGCTGTACGCCACCGAGGCGGCGGTCACCGCCACCCGCACGGCCACCCAGGTGTTCGGCGGCTACGGGTTCATCGACGAGACGCTGGTCGCCCGCCAGTACCGCGACGCCAAGATCCTCGAGATCGGCGAGGGCACGAGCGAGATCCAGCGCCTGGTCATCGCCCGGGAGCTGGGTTTACCCGTCGTTTAGCGACCGGGTCTGCCACAATGTCGCCCCTGTGAAAGGACTCATCCTGGCTGGGGGGGCCGGCACGCGGCTCCGGCCCATCACCCACACGAGCGCCAAGCAGCTCGTGCCGATCGCCAACAAGCCGATCCTGTTCTACGGCATCGAGGACATGGTCGAGGCCGGCATCAAGGAGATCGGCATCATCGTCGGCGGCCCCGGTGCCGACGAGATCCGCGAGGCCGTCGGCGATGGCTCGCGCTGGGGGGTCGACGTCACCTACGTCCCCCAGGACGAGCCGCTGGGGCTGGCCCACTGCGTGCTGATCGCCCGCGACTTCCTCGGCGACGACGACTTCGTCATGTACCTGGGCGACAACATGCTCCAGCAGGGCCTGGCGAGCTTCGTCGACCGCTTCGAGGCGGCCCGCAACGCCGCCTCGGCGCTGCGCCTCGGCGAGGAGGCCCCACCGCCGCCGGCGGCGCAGATTCTGCTCGCCCGGGTGGACGAGCCTCGGCAGTTCGGGGTGGCGGCACTGGGCGAGGACGGCGGCGTGGCGCGCCTGGTCGAGAAGCCGGCCGACCCGCCGTCCGACCTGGCGCTCGTGGGCGTCTACCTGTTCGACGGCCAGGTGCACGACGCCGTGGCCGCCATCGAGCCGTCGTGGCGCGGCGAGCTGGAGATCACCGACGCCATCCAGTGGCTGATCGACCGCGGCCACCGGGTCGACCACGACGTGCTGCAGGGCTGGTGGATCGACACCGGCAAGAAGGACCCGCTGCTGCAGTGCAACCGGCTGGTGCTGGAAACGCTCGAGCCGCGCATCGAGGGATCGGTGGACGCCGCCTCGTCCATCGAGGGGCGCGTTGTCATCGAGGCGGGGGCGGAGATCGTGGGGAGCCGCATCCTCGGCCCCGCCATCGTCGGCGCCGGCACCCGCATCGAGAACAGCTACGTGGGACCGTTCAGCTCCGTGGCCGCCGAGTGCGAGATCGCCCACTCGGAGCTGGACCACTCGGTGGTCCTGGCCCGCAGCCGCATCGCGGACGTGCCCCGCCTCACCGACAGCCTCATCGGCCGCGAGGTCGAGCTCACCCGCTCCACCCGCCGGCCCCGGGCGCTGCGCCTCATGCTGGGCGACCATTCCGTCGTCGAACTCCACTGATGGCGACGATCCTTCCGTCCGACGTCATCGACGGGGTGGTGGTCGTCGAGCCGGACATCCACGGCGACGAGCGCGGCATCTTCATCGAGACCTTCCGCCGTCAGTGGGTCCCCGGCGGCCGGGAGATGATCCAGGCCAACCGGGGCGACCGGCGCGCCGGGGCGGTGGTGGGCCTGCACTACCACCTGCACCAGGCCGACTACTGGTACGTGCCGTTCGGCCAGGCCCGGGTGGTGCTGCACGACCTGCGGGCGGGCTCGCCCACCGAGGGCAAGACCCTCACCATCGACCTGGGGAGCCCCCCGGGAACGGCTGGTGTCGACCACGACCACCGTGGCGTCTACATCCCCCCGGGCGTCGCCCACGGCTTCGCGGCGCTCACCGACATGACCATCACCTACCTGGTCGACGGCTACTACAACCCGGCCGACGAGCTGGGGGTGGCGTGGGACGATCCCGACGTCGGCGCCGACTGGGGCGTGACCGACCCCGTCCTGTCGGCCCGCGACCGGGACAATCCCCGGCGAGCCGACCTGCCGGCGGATCGCCGCCCGCACGCCGCCTTGCGGACGGGGTGAGGGGTCGGCGTGCGATGAGGCAGTTCGTCACCGGGGGTGCCGGGTTCATCGGCTCGAACTACGTGCGCTGGGTGCTCGCCCACACCGAGGACGAGGTGACCGTCTACGACGCCCTCACCTACGCCGGCAACCTGTCGACCCTGCGCGACGTCGACGACGACCCCCGGTTCCGCTTCGTCAAGGGGAACATCTGCGATCCCGGCACGCTCGAGGAGGCGATGGCCGACCACGACGCCGTGGTGCACTTCGCGGCCGAGACCCACGTCGACCGCTCGATCGCCGGCCCGGACGACTTCGTCATCAACAACTGCTTCGGCACCAACGTGGTGATGGACACGGCCCGGCGCCTGGAGGTCCCCCGGGTGGTCCATGTCGGCACCGACGAGGTGTACGGCTCGGTGGAGGCCGGTTCGTCCCTCGAGTCCGATCCCCTCGAGCCCCGGTCGCCGTACTCGGCGTCGAAGGCCGGCTCCGACCTGATCGCGCTGTCGTACCACCACACCTACAGGCTGCCGGTCGTCGTGTCCCGGTGCACCAACAACTTCGGGCCCTACCAGTTCCCGGAGAAGGCGATCCCGCTGTTCACGACCAACCTCATCGACGGCACGCCGATCCCGCTCTACGGCGACGGGATGAACCAGCGCGATTGGCTGTACGTGGACGACCACTGCGCCGGGCTCGCCCTGGTGCTGGAGCGGGGGGCGCCGGGCGAGGTGTACAACATCGGCGCCGGCAACGAGACGCCCAACCGGGTGCTCGTCGACAAGCTGCTGGCGATCTTCGGGGTGGGCGAGGAGATGGTGGACTACGTCGAAGACCGGCCCGGCCACGACCGCCGCTACTCGGTCGACATCGACAAGGTCACCGCCCTCGGCTGGCGCAAGAGCCGCACGCTCGACGAGGCCCTGGCCGAGACCGTCGCCTGGTACCGGGCCAACGAGTGGTGGTGGCGCCCGCTCAAGGAGCGGGCGGGCCTCGCCTGAAGCTATGAAGGTCCTCGTCACGGGCGCCGGAGGCCAGCTCGGGCGCGACCTGCAGGCGCACTGCGATCAGGCGGGCGACGACGTCGTCCCCGCCACCCGCGCCGACCTCGACGTCGCCGACCGGGACGCCGTGTACCAGGCGGTGCTCGGGGTCCGGCCCGACGCCGTGCTGCACGCCGCGGCGTGGACGGCGGTCGACGACTGCGAGGGCGATCCCGACCGGGCGTTCCGGGTGAACGCCCTGGGCACCCGGTGGGTCGCCGACGCCAGCCGCCGGGTCGGGGCCTACCTCTGCTACGTGTCGACCGACTACGTGTTCGACGGCACCAAGGAAAGCCCCTACACCGAGTGGGACGCACCCTCGCCGCAGTCGGTGTACGGAGCCTCGAAGCTGGGCGGCGAGCGTGAGGTCGCGGCCCACGCGCCGGGCGCGTGCGTCGTCCGCACGTCGTGGGTCTGCGGCGAGCACGGCAGGAACATGGTGCGGACGGTGCTGGGCCTGGCCGCCCGGCCCGAACCGCCCGAGCTGGCGTTCGTCGACGACCAGCGGGGCTGTCCCAGCTTCACGGCCGACCTGGCGGTGGCGATCCGGCGGCTGGCGGCGTCACGGGTGCCAGGGCTGTTCCACGTCACCAACCAGGGCGCGGTGAGCTGGTACGAGTTCGTGCGGGACATCCTGTCGGCGGCCGGCCACGACCCGGGCCGCGTGCGGCCCATCGCCACGGCCGAGCTCGACCCACCCCGCCCGGCCCCCCGCCCGGCCAACTCGATGCTCGACAACGCCGCCCTTCGCCTGGCCGGCTTCCCCCTCCTCCCTCACTACCGGGAAAGCCTGGAGAAGCTGGTCACGCGGCTCCAATGAGCTCGGGTTTCAGCCCAGCAAGCGGAGCCGGCGGGCCAGGTCGCTGGCCAGGCGGCGGTCGGGGTCCAGGCGGTCGC
>DASQUY010000291.1:0-6071 GCA_035641055.1 Acidimicrobiales bacterium
AGGTACGCGTCCCAGTACGCGAGATACGCCGCCTTTGCCGCCTCCTCTTTCTGCGTCCTCTCGTCCACCGTTGTGGGCGGTGCCGTGGTCGTGCTGCTGGCGGCTGTCGTGCCGCTCGGCCCGGCGCCGCCGCCAGCGTCGCCTGCACTGTCGTCGCCATCTCCGCCGCCGCCGCACGCCGCCGCCAGCGCGACGGCGAGCGCGGCGGGCAGCGCCGTGGCTCGGATCCTCCCCGGCCGACCTCTCGGCATCGCACGGAGCGTACACGAGCCAGCACGGCGAGTCCGACACCGCGGGCCGGTCACGGGCTCCTGCCCCGGCGGGGGAGCCGAGTGCGAAACGCCTCGACCTCGTGGGCCCGCAGCCGGATCTCGCGGGCGATGCGGTACGCCGGGAGCTGTCCCTGATCGATCAGCCGGTAGACATCGCGGATCGAGACGCCGAGCAGTTCGGCGGCGCGGACTGACGAGATCCACCGGTAATGGGGGTGGCGTCCTGTAGCTGCCACGGGTCTACTCCCCATGCTCAACGGCTTGCGCCTGTGCTGCCTATGGGCCGGCAACTACCGGCGATCCGGTCGGGGAGAAACCGTGGGCGGCACCCTAGCGCGGGGCGGCGCGGTGCCCGGGCACGATCTCCCCCAGGTGGCGGATGATCCCGGCCCGGCGGCCGCGCGACCCTGTGCCCATGATCGACGAGGCCGTGGACACGTCGCTGATCGTCGGGGAGGCCCGGGCCACCGTGCGGGCCACACCGGACGAGGTGTTCGCCTTCGTGCTCGACCTCGAGCGGTACCGCCGGGCCGACCACAAGATCGGCCGCGTCGGCGAGATGCGGCGAAACGGGAACGCCGGCACCGTCCGGTTCTCGGGACGCCTCCGCGGGCTGCCCGGCCCTGCCGGCACCTACCCGTTCACGCTCACCGGCGACCGCTTGGTCTTCGGCACGCCAGTCGCCGGGCCGGCGCGCTGGTTCCTCGAGCACTTCGAGGGCAGCCTCGACTGCGAGCCCACGGACGATGGGACGCTCGTCACCCACCGCGAGGCCTACCGCTTCCGTCGGCCGTGGCGGTGGCTGGCCGACCGGCTGCTCCGCTCCTGGCTGGAGAACGACACCGCCGGCGAGATGGTGCGGCTCAAGGCGCTCCTCGAGGCGGGCGAGGAGGTCCAGGAGGCCCAGGCCGGCGAGGCGACCGACGCGGGTCAGGAGGGATCGGCCCCGTGAGGCTGATCGTCACCGCGTTCCTGTCGCTGGACGGCGTCATGCAGGCGCCCGGGGCTCCCGACGAGGACCGCAGCGGTGGGTTCGACCAGGGCGGCTGGCTCGTCCCCTACGCCGACGACGACATGGGCAGGCTGGTGGGTGACTCGATCTCGGCGGCCGACGCCTTCCTGCTGGGGCGCCGGACCTACGAGCTCTTCGCCGCCTACTGGCCGCAGGTCACCGACGAGGACGACGCCGTCGCCTCGCGGCTCAACAGCCTCCCCAAGTACGTGGTCTCCACGACGCTCGACCGCCTGTCGTGGACCAACTCCACGCTCGTCGCGGGGGACGTCCCCGCCGAGGTCGCCCGGCTCAAACGCGAGCCCGGGCAGGAGCTCCAGGCCCACGGCAGCAGCGAGCTGGTCCGCACGCTGGCGGCCCACGGCCTGGTCGACGAGTACCGCCTGTGGCTCTACCCGGTCGTGCTCGGCGCCGGGAAGCGCCTCTTCGCCGACGGCAGCGCACCCGCCGCCCTGCAGCTCGTCGACACGAAGACGACCGCCAGCGGCGTGGCGGTCCACACCTACCGGCCCGTGGGGACGCCCAGCTACGGATCCTTCGCGCTCGACTAGCGCGCCCCATGCCGGAGGCGGTCCTACGAGCATCGGCGGATGGGTCACGCTTGTCGCGGCTTGCATCTGCGTTGTTGCTGGGAGGCCCCGCTGTGGAGCTGTTGGCGAGGTGCAGATTCCGTACTGTTCAGTGCCACTCTCGCCCTATCCGCTCGGCCTCTACGCTCCGGTCGGTGGAGGTTCACGTCAGCCTGGTCGGCCGCAAGGACCTGACCGGCGAGATCTACCGGCAGCTCCGGCAGGCCATCCTCGACGGACGCCTCCCGCCCGGCGAACAGCTGCCGCCCACGCGGGAGCTGGCGCAGCGGCTGGCCGTGTCGCGCACCACCGTGACGGTCGCCTACGACCGGCTCATGGCGGAGGGCTTCGTGAGCTCCCGGGTGGGAGCGGGCACGTTCGTGAGCGACCACGGCGTGCGGCGCCCGCCCGCGGGCCGGCCCGCCGCCAGCCCGTTGCGCCCCCGGGCGGTCTGGGACGACACCCCCCTCGACGCGGTCCGCGGCCTGTACGACCGCTCGTTCGAGTTCGACTTTCGCAGCGGCGTGCCCGACCACCGCCTCTTCCCCTACCGGGTGTGGCGACGGCTGGTGTCCGACGAGCTGCAGCCCCTCGGCGCCACCGACCGGCTCGGTCTCTACGGCGACCCCGCCGGCCATGCCGGCCTGCGCGCCGCCATCGCCCGGCACATCGGCGTCTCCCGCGCCGTCCGGGCAGACGCCGAGGACGTGACCGTCACCAACGGCACCCAGCAGGCCCTGGACCTGGTGGCCCGGGCGTTCCTCGAGCCCGGGGAGGGCGTGGCCGTCGAGGAACCCGGCTTCCCGCCCCACCGCCGGCTGCTCACGTCACTCGGCGCCAAGGTGGCACCGGTGCCGGTCGACGACGAGGGGCTGGTCGTGGACGCCCTTCCCGAGGGCACACGCCTCGTCCTGGTCACGCCCTCGCACCAGTTCCCGCTCGGCGTGGCGATGTCGCTGCCGCGGCGGGTGGCGCTGCTGTCGTGGGCCGAGCTGCACGACGCCGCCATCGTCGAGGACGACTACGACAGCGAGTTCCGCTTCGGGGGGCGCCCGATCGAACCGCTGCAGACCCTGGACACCAGCGGCCGGGTGATCTACGTGGGCTCGTTCTCCAAGACGATGCTGCCCTCCCTGCGCCTGGGCTTCGTCGTGACGCCGCCCTCGCTGACCCGGGCGGCGCGGTCCGCCAAGTACGTCACCGACTGGTACACGGCGCTCGCCGCCCAGGCCGCCCTCGCCCGGTTCATCGACGAGGGCCACCTCGCCCGTCACGTCCGCAAGCTGCGCGCCGTCTACGCGGCACGGCACGAACGGATCGTGGAGGCGTTGCGGGGCGAGCTCAACGAGCACCTGCGCCTCCTCCCGTCGGACGCGGGGTTGCACGTCTCGGCCCGGGCTCGCCGGGCTTCCGCCGACGAGCTACGGGCCGTCGCCAAGCGGGCGGCGGGGGTCGGCGTCGGGGTCGACGAACTGGCGAGCTACGCCGTCGACAGGCCGCAGTGGCCCGGCCTGGTCCTCGGCTACGGCGCCATCGCGGTGGAGCGCATCGACGAGGGCCTGCGCCGGCTACGGGCTTGTTTTGATGGCTGAGATTGGTCTGGTCGGATTTCGCCGGATTGGATCTCGTACTGGACCGGTTGCCTCCTTACGCTCGTTCGGTGGCGCTCCCCGCCCCCCTGACGTACCGCCACCGCAGTAGGCGCGA
The DNA here is from genome assembly GCA_035641055.1 of Acidimicrobiales bacterium. Lineage (GTDB taxonomy): Bacteria > Actinomycetota > Acidimicrobiia > Acidimicrobiales > VFJN01 > DASQUK01. Next base: position 3,561 of record DASQUY010000291.1, read on the forward strand.
ATCCTCCCCCCGGACGATGACCCCGGAACCGCCCGGCCGCACGATGGCGGCCATGGCCCCGCCCACGAACCTGCCGGTCCAGCTCACCACCTTCGTGGGACGCAGCGCCGAGCTGGCCGAGGTGCAACGGCTGCTCGGCGAACGGCGGCTGGTCACGGTGACCGGCCCCGGGGGCTGCGGCAAGACCCGCCTCGCCGTCGAGGCCGCGGCCCGGCAGCTCCACGCCGCCGGCCGCGACGGCGTGTGGTGGGTCGACCTGGGGGCGGTCACCGACCCGGGGCTCGTCGGCAAGGTCACCGCCTCGGCACTGGGGGTGCCGCTCGATCCGGCCGTCCGGCCCCTGGCGGCGTTGCGGTCGCAGCTGTCCGGACGCTGCCTGCTGCTGTGCCTCGACACCTGCGAGCACCTCCTCGACGCCACCGCCGAGCTCGCCGACGGCCTGCTGCGTGCCTGTCCCGGCGTGTCCGTGCTGGCCACCAGCCGCGAGCCGCTCCGGGTGGCGGGCGAGACGCTGTGGCGGGTCCCGCCCCTGGCCGAGGCCGACGCCGTGCGGCTGTTCGCCGACCGCGCGGCGCGGGCGCACCGCGGGTTCACGATGAACGGCGACGAGGAGGCGGTGCGCACGGTGTGCAGCCGCCTGGACGGCATCCCCCTCGCCATCGAGCTCGCTGCCGCCTGGGTGCCGACGCTGACCCCGGCCCAGATCGCTGTGGGGCTGGACGACGCCCTCGGCCTCCTAGCGGCCGGGCCGCGGCGCCGGGGGATCGCCCGCCATCAGACCCTGGTGGCGTCGATCGAGTGGAGCCACGAGCGGCTCGACGAGGCCGACCGAGCCGCGTTCCGCCGCCTCGCGGTGTTCGCCGGGTCGTTCCCCCTCGACGCGGCGCGCGCCGTGTGCGCCGGCGGCCCGGTGGCTGCCGACGACATCGTCACCGCGCTGGCCCGGCTGGTCGACAAGTCCCTGCTCGTCGTACACGACGGCGGGACCGAGGCCCGCTACCGGCTGCCGGACACGATCCGCCAGTACGCCCGCCACCGGCTGGAGGCGGCCGGCGAGACCGCCGCGACCCGGGATCGCCATCTGGACCACTTCCTGTCCCTGGCCGAGCGCGCCGAGCCCGAGCTGGAGCGCGACCAGGACACCTGGCGGCGGCGACTGGAGGCCGACCACGACGACTTCCGGGTGGCGCTCGGCTGGGGCCTCAGCGCCCCCGACCCCGACGGCGGCCGGCGGCTGGCGGCCGCCCTGGCCCGGCTGTGGTTCCTGCACGGGCACACGCGGGAGGGCACGGCGTTCCTCCGGCAGGCGGTCGAGCGGGCGCCCGACGACCGCTCGCCCCTCCAAGCCCGGCTGCTGTGCGGACTCGCCATGTTGGGCTTGGTGGACGGGGACCCGGCGGCCGCGGCGGCGGCGGCCGACCGGGGCCGAGACATCGCCGCAGCCAACGGCGACGACGCCACGCGGGCGCGCTGCCTGACCTGGTCGGCGTACGGCCCGCTGTACGTCGACCCGGCGTCGGCGCGGCGGCGGGCGACGGAGGCGCGACGGCAGGCGCAGGCCGCGGGCGACGTGGTCGCCGCCGACTACGGCCTGCTCCTGGAGACCAGCGCCCTGGCCCTCCACAACCGGCACGCCGCGGCGGCATCGGCGAAGGAGTTGTTGGAGCGGGTGATGCGCCGCGGCGAGCGCTTCTGCGCGGCGTTCGCCCGGTCGTGCCAGGTGTATGAGGCACTGTTCGGCGGCGACGTGCGACGGGCCGACGCCCTGGCCAGCGAGGCCGTGCGCATCGCCGAGCCGCTGGGGGACTTCTTCTGCGTGGGGCACAACACCAGCACCCTCGCCTGGGTCAAGAGCTTCAGCGGCGAGATCGAGGCGGGGCGGCGGCTCCTCGAGCCGCTCGTCGGCTCGATCGAGGATGCCGGCCTGGTGGACGTCTCGTGGATGGCGCTGGCGCTGGGCCGACTGCACCTCAACGGCGGCGACCTCGACGCCGCCGTGGCGTGGTTCACCCGGGGCGCACGGTTCGGCGAGCCGATGACCGACAACGCCGTCGTCGCCCGCGCCCTACCCGGCCTCGCCGGGGCGCTACGGCGGCTGGGGCGGCACGACGAGGCGCGCCCGCACGTCGACCGCGCCGTGGCGCTCGCCCGCCGCCTCGACGTGCCCTACGTCGTGGGGGAGGCCCTCGACGAGGCTGCGTTCCTGGTCGCCGACCGTGACCCCGACCGAGCCGAGGACCTGCACCACGAGGCGCTGGCGCTGCGGATCGAGCGCGGCGCGCGCACGTTCTACGTCGACAGCCTCGACGCCCTCGCCGGCCTGGCCGTTCGCGCCGAGAGCTTCGCCGAGGCGGTGCGCCTGGCCGCGGCCAGCGACGCCGCCCGCGCGTCGATGGGCTACGCCCGGCCTCTCGTCGATCGGCCGGCCCACGCCGCCACCCTCGCCGCGGCCCGGGCCGGGCTCGGCGACGACGGCTTCGTCGCCGCCCGCGCCGAGGGGAGCGAGCTCTC
>DASQUY010000292.1:0-4318 GCA_035641055.1 Acidimicrobiales bacterium
GATGAACAGCAAGCCGCCGAACTGGGGAATCGGCACCTTGACCGCCATCGTCGCCCATGGGACATCGAGCGCATCGGTGAGACGGAGGTCGAGAACCTCGAGCACCTCATGCGACCACCGGGTCGCCACGGCGGAACCGCCATAGCGGTCGACCCACGGTGGCTGGTATCCCATCGCATCCGCCTGGAGCGAACCGTGCAACGCACCGGCCCCCCGTCTGGCGAGGAGGGTGTGTGTGCGGCCGAGGCGGAGCCGGCTGCAGCCCAGCCCCGGGCCCGTCAGGTGTGCGGTGTGCTGCTACCGTGACCGGTGCTGCAACGCCATGTTGCAGTCGAGGTGTGCATCCCCGTGTTCCGGTGCTGGGTGTTGAATGTCGGTTCCCGGGGGTTGCGCAGGCTAGGGAGGGGTCGATCGGTCGTGGATGCTGGCTTCGAGCGCGGGGCGCACGAGGCGGGACAGGGAGCGGGCCACGTCCTCTTTGGGCGCCCAGGGTGCTCTGGCCCAGCGGTCTGCGACGTGGTGGGACATGCCGGCGAGTGCCTGTCCCCAGGTGCGGCCGAGCTCTCCGCCGGCCGGCACGCCGCCAAAGCGCGCGTACATGACCTCGGTCACGACGTCGCCGGCGGCGGCGATGTAGGCGGCCAGATGCTCTTCGGCGCCGGGACCGGCGACGTGGCCGAGTCGGGTCAGGGCGAGATAGGTGGAGCGCTCCCGTTCGAGCACCCCCAGGTAGGCGAGGAACCCGCGCTCGATCATCTCGGGGGCGGGTGGACCGGCGAACACGACGGCCCGGAACTCGGCCAGAGCACGCGATACCCAGCGGCCGATCAACGCCCGGTGCAGGCCGGCGCGATTGCCGAAGTAGCGGTACAGCGCCGCCTTGTTCACGTCCATGCCCGCCGCCAGGTCCTCCATGGTGGCTGTCTCGCCCAGCTCGCCCAGCGTGGCCAGCGCGCGGCGCTCGAGCGTGTCGCGCCGCTGGGCCCGGGACCGCACCCGCCTCGAAGGGTCCTCTTCACCCGCCGCCACCGACCCCGGGGTCATGGCGCGAGCCTGCCAGACCACCCTCAGCGCGTGCGACCGTCCCGGCGGGCGCCGGCCACCGTTCGCCGCCAGTGGCGCCTGCCTTCCTCGGGCGCACCGGCGAGCAGCCGTGGACGAGACGGGTCGCCCTGTCGGGGGAGCTCAGGGCGGTGAACCCCGTCGCTGACCCCTCCGACGTGCAGGCCTCTGCGGCTTTGGGCGCTCGTCTGCGGGCCGTGCGTCGCCAGCAGCACCTGTCGCTGCACGACGTGGAGGTCGCCTCGAACCTTGAGTTCAAGGCCTCTGTCCTCGGCGCGTACGAGCGCGGCGAACGGGCCATATCCGTGCCCCGGTTGCAGCGCCTCGCCCGCCTCTACCGGGTGCCCGTCACGGCGCTGGTGGAACACGACGAGCGGGCCCCACCAGCCCAGACCGATCCTCCGGTGACAATCGATCTCGTCGCCCTCCGCCAGCTCCAGAACCGCGACGCCGTGCTACTCGGCCGCTACCTACGCGCCATCGAAGTCGAACGCGGCGACTACAACGGCCGGGTCCTCACCATCCGCCGCAGCGATACCACCGCCCTGGCCAGCATCCTCCAATGCCCTCCCGACCAGGTGCCCGCCCGGCTACACGACCTAGGCGTCCGGCTCACCCACTGACACTACCGGCCGCCCGCCTGGCGCCACTTGGCTCGATCTAGATCCTCACCCCGCCGAGGATGCTGTCGCCCACCACCGCCCGGCCGGCCTCAGACCGCAAACGCGCCTGGCCGGCGAGCGGACATCAATCAACTGCTGCCGGCCCATGTTGGCCCACCTGGTCGCGGAAGCACCAGCTCACCCCCCGCCGATCCCTGTGCCCCAAAGATCAGTCGGCGCGTTCGTGCCGTCTGCAGCTCAGCCCTTCGGCGGATGGGGGTCAGTGCCGTAGCGGTTGCGACTCCCGATCTCACCGTCCTTCTTGTGGACGATGTGCTCGGTCCGCTCACGCCTAGCGGTCTCTCGTCCAGCCGCCTGCGCAGCCGCCTTCGTGGGAAAGACCTTGCTTACCCGGGCGGCGCCTTCGCGACGGTTGGCCCAACCCCCGCCGTGGGGAACAGTGTGAATGGCCGGCTTCTTCGCCATGTGAGCCTCTCTTGGTGTCGTTTGCCAGTGGGATGGGACCACCGGTTTGCGATGAGCATGGGACCGCCTCGGAGGCCTGGGCAACTTCGGCGAGCACCGCCAGGGGATCCACCGCCGTGGCCCGCTGGAGTCCACATCCGCTAAGGGCCATCGGCTCTGTCGGTCCCGCACGTGCATGAGCAGGTGGGCCCCTTTCGGGCCGAGTTCACCGAACACTCGGAGCGCCGACGTGCGAGAAGGGGCTGCTACGCCTGGGGACTGGGAGGGGTGACTCATGGTTTTCGCGCTCTTCGAGCCCGACTCGGAGCTGACGGCGCTGTTCTACCTGGGGGCGGTGGTGGTCTGGGGGCTGGCCGCGTTCGCGGGCACCACGATGGGCCGACGCGCGGGCGGTTCGGTCGGGCTAGTGGCCCTCGGTCTCGCACTGTTCGTGTTTCCGACGATGTGGCGGACGATGGACGTGGCGTTCTAGCGGCATCCAGCGCGGCGAACCGCTCATGACCCCAGACCCGCGTGTTGGACTCGTCGATCGGACCAACCGGGCTCAGGACCGTGTCGCAGTTCATCTCGGTGGCCGACACGACCGTCACTCGCGCGGGGTCGCCGGGGGGGTACCGGTGGCGACGCGACGACGACGTTGCGCCTAGGAGACGTCGAGCACTGTCCCGCGACGTTCGCGTGATGTGTGAAGCGCCGAGAGGGTCAGCACCACGCCGACGCCAACCAGGGCCCACGCCCACCACGTCTCGATGGCCAGCTCCCGCTGCAGCTCCGCCGGCTCGATAGCCACGGCCGTTGCCCCGAGCGCCATGGCCAAGCCCAGGATCGCTACCGCCACCCGGCTGCCCATCAAGCCAACCAGCAGTAACACCAGCCCGGCACCGATCTCGAGCGCGCCCAGCAGGGCCGTGTGATCGGCGTCGAGCACCTCGACCCGGGGCCGGAACCACGTCTCATCGACACCGGTGCGCAACAGAGCGACCGAGCCCACGACCGCCAGCGCCGCCCCGGCCGCGATGGCCAACAGCGGGCTCAAGCTCATGCTGGGCCACGCGGAGGTGCGTTCGATCGACCGTGATGGGACGGCCACCGTCCGCTGGACCGATCGCTCGGGCACGGTCATCGGGACGGTCACCGTTCTCCTGCCCCAACGGCGTCCGGTCGGTCTGTGGCGTTCCGGTGCCCCGACTTCCTCCGCCGGTTCTTGGCCCTGGCGCTCTGTGACCACGGCGTCCTCGACCCCGGGTCCGTTGGCGTCGATCTCGTCGGTATGACGGTTGAGGAGTCGCATGACGACCTCGCTTGAGTCGAATCGAACTTCCGGATCATTCCTTTCCCTGATCAGCGTGGTACAAACCGGCGCGGGCTCGAATGCGGGTTGCGGGAGGCTGCGAGGCGAGGGTCCGTCGCCGATCCGGCCGTGCCCCGGTGCCGCCCCGCGCGTGACCCTGCGATAGCCACGGCGGGGTCCACGGACTGGCGTGCCGCGTTGGTGTTCGACCGCGTCGACGGCGCCGTCGCTCGGCGGCATCACCGACGTGGTCACCCATGGATGCACGAACAGCACTTGGGCGGGGGCCGGGCACGCTGTCGCCGTCGACAGGCTCGGCACTCTGATCACGACGACGAAGCGCGCCCCCCAGGCGAGCACGCCCCTGACCGCCGTGGTCGTACATGTAGGCCGCTGCGTCGGTGGCTGCCACCGCCCGCCGTGTCGCCGTGCGGCGCCGCGTTCGCTTCGACACCACCGACGACGCGCCCGCGAGCCATCATCAGAGCGATCCTCGAGGAGTTCACCCCGCATGACGACGACAGCGGCGACGCCATGCCGCTCATCGTCGCCCGATGCGGCCATCACCCACCGACCCAGCCTTCTCGTCCCCAGACCCGGAAGAAAACGGACGGCGGGACGCTCCAGGTCGATCTGTACCTCAACGCCGGTCCGCTGACGGGCGCCAGATGCGCCGTTCGGTGCGCAGTGGCGGCGACTGGAACAGCGCCGTTCTGTCGCGGCGTTCTGTGCACATCGTCGTGGCGCGGATCGGCAGTTATGCGCTGGCCGACGGCGGCGGATCGTCGAACTCGTCGTGACGGCGGAACCAGAACGAGAACGGCGCTTGCGGCCAGCCGTCCGGGACGTCCTCATCGTCGGACTGTCCGCCGTACGG
>DASQUY010000293.1:0-4160 GCA_035641055.1 Acidimicrobiales bacterium
GGAAGGTCTTCCACTGCCACGACAGCCCCTCGTCGAGCACCACGCCGGGGATGTCCTCGACTCCCTCCATCAGCTCGATCAGGCGGGCATGGTCGGTCGGGCGCACCGGGGCGAACCCGACGCCGCAGTTGCCAGCCACCACGGTGGTGACGCCGTGCCACGACGAGGGCACCATGCGCTCGTCCCAGCTCGCCTGGCCGTCGTAGTGGGCGTGGATGTCGACGAACCCGGGCGTGACGAGCAGCCCGCCGGCGTCGAGCGTCCGGGCGGCCGTGCCTGTCACCCGGCCCACCTCGACGACGGTGTCGCCGTCGATGGCCACGTCGGCCGTCCGGGCGGGCGCACCGGTGCCGTCGAGGACGGTGCCACCGCGGATGACGAGGTCGTGGTCGGTCACGGTCGGACCTCCTGGTGCAGGGTCGGCAGCAGCTCGTCGACGAGCAGGCGCCCGGCGGTGCGGGCGTCGTCCCGGTCGGCGCCGAAGCCGGGGCCGGTGACGACGAAGCGCTCGATGCCGAGGGCGGCGAGGCTGAAGAAGCGCTCGGCGCAGGCGTCCGGCGAGCCGACGATGGCGAAGCGGTCGACGAATTCGGGGCGAAGGGGCCGGGTGTGATCGGCCCGATTGCTGAGGTGCTCGGTGCTGTCGTAGCGGCGACCGACCTCGGCCACCACCGCCCGGTCGTCGTCGCGCAGGCCCGCGCCGGTCGAGCCGGGCATGGACGAGAAGTGGGCGAAGGCCGCCACGGCCCCGGCAATGAGGCCGCGGGCCACCTCGACATCGGGGTGGCACCCCACGTTGACGTAGGCGCCGAACGAGATTTCAGCGGGATCGCGGCCCGCGTCAGCCGCCGCCTTGTGGGCCAGGTCGAGGGCCCAGGCCACGCGCTCGGGATCGGCGCCCACGGCCAGGGTGACCCGCTCAGCGGTGCGGGCGGCGAGGTCGATGACGCGTGGGCCGGACGAGGCGACGTCGAGGGGCACCTTGGGCTGGCGGGCCCGGTCGAGCCAGTGCATGACGCTGGCGAAGCCTTCGCAGTCGACCGTGCCCTTGCCGAGGTAGGCCTGCACGTCGGTGACGAGCCTGGCGAAGCGCGTCACGGGCATGGGCTTCAGCCCGAGGTGGAAGAGCGCGGTGTCGCCACGGCCGATCCCCAGCACGAACCGTCCGCCCGAGGTCTCCTGCACGGTGGCGGCGACGTTGGCCAGCGCCGCGGGGTGGCGGGTGTGGGCGTTGGTGACGCCGGTGGCGAAGCGCAGCCGCTCGGTGGCCGCGGCGGCCAGGGCCACGGCCACGAACGGATCGCCCACGAGGTTCTGCGAGTCCGTGAACGTGACACCGTCCCACCCGGCCTGTTCGGCCCGCTGCGCCTGGGCGACGGCGGTGGCCGGCTCGGGCAACCGGGCGGTCCAAAGCTCCATGCGCGTCCCTCTGCGTTCCCCCGTCGGTCCCGGCACTCTAAACTGAAACGCTGTTCGAATCAAACGCCGTTCGAATTGGACGGCCGCCACGGAACGAGGGCAGGTGGCAGCGACCACGACCACTCCGGCGACCAAGTGGGGGGACCGACGGCAGCGCCGCATCGACATCCTCGACGCCGCCCGGGCACAGATCGCCGAGCGTGGCTACCGCTCGCTCAACATGCGGGACCTGGCGGCCGCCGCCGGGGTGAGCCCGGCCACCCTCTACTCGTACTTCGCCACCAAGGAGCAGCTCTTCGCCACCCTCTACGCCGAGGCGATCCGCGCCCACACCGAGGCGCACCGCCCCGTCGCCGAGGCGGGCCACGGCCTCGTGGAGCTGCTGGCGCTGGTGATCGAGGGGCACATCGAGCTGTACCGCACCTACGGCCGCTACTTCACGCTGTGGTCGGCGCTGCGCCACGACGCCGACGCCCAGCCGGGCGGCTTCCCGCGCGAGCTGGTCGACGAGCTGCGGGCGGCCACACGCGAGCACAACCGGCTGCTCATGGCCGGCATCCGCGCCGCCGCCGCCCGCGACGGGCGTCACGTCGCCGACGAGCGCATGGTGCCGAGCTTCCTGTGGTCGGTGCTGACCGGGCTGTCCGATCACGTCACCAGCGAGCGGCGGGCGCTCGACGGCTACCCCGCCGAGCAGCTGGTCCGCTTCGCCGCCGAGCGCCTGGCGCTCGCGATCACCGATCCGGGCGAGGCGCCGGCGTAACGCGCTCACGCACACGTGTGGGGTGACGCCTTTGCTGGCAGCAGCCCACCAGAGACGCACTCGCCATCGCTGGTACGTTGCTCCGGTTGCCAGACGTTGTCGATGTTCGATCGCTCGCGGACCTCGCGACTCCCTGGTGCCTGCGCGTCGCTGTCACGCTTGGCGTGCCGGACCACATGGCGGCTGGCATCGAGCGCGTAGAGGATCTCGCAAGAGTCACAGCGAGCGATGAGCAGACGCTTTGGGATCTTCTGAGCCATCTCGCGGCGCGAGGGGTGTTTGATGAGCCGGATCCCGGGCGCTTCGTGATGAACGAGGCCGGTCAACAACTACGGGACCGCTCGTTGCACCTGTACCTCGATCTCGAACGGATTGGCGGACGATTTGCCCATGCCTGGGGATCACTGCTGACGTTCGTGCGCACAGGGCACTCCGGCTACAAGGAGATGTTCGGCACGAGTTTCTGGGAGGACCTAGCCGCTCATCCCGATATCGCCGTTGCGTTCGATGAGCTCATGGGTGCCGCCCACAGCGGGCCAGACCAGAGCCCACCGATGTCGCACTCATGGTCAACAGTGCGAACGGTCGTAGACGTGGGTGGCGGGCTCGGACACGTACTTGCGGAGATTCTTCATGCACACCAACACTTGCGTGGCGTTCTGGTTGACCTTCCGCAGACAGCTGACCGCGCAACGAACACGCTCAAGGAGGGCGGCTTAGCCGAGCGAGTACAAATCGTCGGTCAGAGCTTCTTCGATCCTCTCCCGGCTCGAGGCGATGTGTACCTGCTTCGCGGGATCCTGAACGACTGGCCCGACGATGACAAAGAACGGATCCTGCTTCGCTGCGCCGAGGCATGCCACGACGGGAGCTGCGTGCTCATTTGGGGCGGCGGCGTGCGCAGGGAGCAGAGCCAGCGCGCGATGCAGATCGACAAGGTCTTGTGCGGCAGCCGCGACATGACGCTCAACGAGTTCCAGACCCTCGCGGCGCGGTGTGGACTTGAGATTGCGGCGATCCACGAGCCGCGTTTTGTGATCGAGTGCCAGCCGACGAGGTCGCCACGTCCGGTGCCTGCCGCAGACAGTCCCTAAGTCATGCAATATTGACGATTGATCTTAGCCCGACGTGGCTGGTTCCCGGCTCTGTGTAGCTAAGAGATGAGCTGCACGAATATTTCATCTATCGTGCCTTGCCTTATAATGGGAACGCTAGTACGCTTACCGTCATGTCTCGGGAGGTCAGCGCCGTGTTGGAGCCGCTTGCGGCGGCGATCGACGGGCTGGACCTGCCGGTGGACGGGGAGGACGGGGAGGTGTTGGCGGAGGCGTTCGGGTTGGCGGATCAGCTGAACGCCAAGCTGACCGAGGCGGCGGGGACGCATGATCGGGCGGAGGTGTGGCGGGACGACGGGGCCACGTCGATGACGGCGTGGTTACGTCAGCACGGCCGTCGCTCGTCCCGGGATGCCGCCTCGTGCACCAAGACGGCGCGGCGGTTGGCGGTGCTGCGGGTCACGGCTGCCGCCTACCGGGACGGCAAGTTGTCGGGTGGGCAGATCCAGGCGATCGTCGCCAACCTCACCGACAAGACCGTGGGCCTGTTCGGCGAGCACGACCCGAGGTCGTGCCCACACTGATCCCGCTGTCGGTGGCCGACACCGCGCAGGCGATGCAGACGTGGGCGCGGTGGGCCGAGGCCGTGCTAGGCGATGACCGTGACACGCCCGAACCCGACCGGTGGCTCCACCACTCCCGCACCCTGGACGGCCGGCGCGAGACCAAGGGCAGCTTCGACCCCGAGGGCGGGTCGCTCATCGAGACCGCCCTCCGCCTGGCGAGCACCGACGACGTGGACGGCGAGCCCGCCCGCACGCCGGCGCGGCGTCGGGCGGATGCGCTGGTGGATGTGTGCCGGTTCTTCTTGGATCACCAGCAGCACCGTCGCGGGGGCCGCCACCGGCCGCATCTCAACGTGA
>DASQUY010000294.1:0-5867 GCA_035641055.1 Acidimicrobiales bacterium
GGCGCGCAGACCGCGGCCCACCGCCTCGGCGGCCTGCCACCGCACGGCCAGCTCCGCGCCGGCGTCGGCGTCGAGAGCGGGGTGTCGGGAGACCTCGGCCACGTCGCGCAGCGACATGGGCCGGGCCAACCCGTCTCCCACCACGGCGTGCAGGGCGCACTCGACGAGGTGGGCCTCCCAGGACGGCGCGGGCACCGTGTGAGAGCCGACCCTGACCTCGCGGCGAGCGGCCACCAGCCCGTCGACGTCGATGCCCTCGCCGAGGTTGCCGGTCGTGAGGGTGCGGTGCAGGTCGATCACCACGCCGCCCGGGTGCTCGAGCGTGAGCGCCTTGCCGACCCGGGCGTCGAAGCCGGGCGCCGGCTCGGGCCGCGTCCGCTGGTACCCGTACGAGGCGAACACCTCGACGGCCTCGGCCACCCGGCGCCCCGGCACCAGCAGGTCGATGTCCGTGAAGGGCCGCAGGAGCGGGTCGGGGTACGCCGCGTGGGCCAGAACCGCTCCCTTGAGGACCACGGCCCCGAGGCGCTCGAGCGCGGGCGCCAGCCGGATGAGCTCGCCCTCCAGCTGCACCGCCCGCATCGCCTCGGCATCGAGCTGCCGCTGTAGCCGCTCGGCCATGGCGGCGTCGATGTCGACCACCCCGGCGGCAGCGCTGGCCGAGAAGAGGCCGGCCAAGCCGTGGGCCATCATCTGCTCGAGGTGGGCATCCCATCCGTCACGGGGCGGGGGCGGGGCGCCCGGCAGGCCCGCGGCGGCGACCGCCAGCAGGAGGGGATCGACCGACGTCACGGCTCCGGCTCCGCCAGCCGAGCGCGCACGAGGGCCTGGGCGAACTCCAGGACGTGCGTTTCGATCTCTGTCGGCGACATCCCCGCCCGTTGGGCCACACGATCGGTGGCCTCGCCCAGCGTGAGGCCCGCGGCGAAGTAGCCCCACAGCTCCGGCCCGCTGCCCGTCAACCGCTCGACCGCGCGGGTGGCCCCTCCGGCGCTCACCAGCAGGTCGGGCCCCAGCCGCCGGGTGGCGGCCGGCGCCAGCCGGAGCCGGTCCGACGGCACGAGCACCCGAGAGGCCTCCACGGCCGCCTCGCGGTCATGCCTTCCCGTCGATCAGGGCGACGCCGAACGGGCTCGCCCCGGCCAACTCGAGCCGCTCCGCCGCCTCGCTCGCCTGCTGCTGCGTGACCTCGCCCGCCTCGACGACCCACAGGACGCTCCTCGTGCTCCAGGCCAGGATGGTGGCCGACGGGTCCTCGAGGATCGACGGCCCGGCGATCACGGTGACGTCGACGCCGCCGTCGGCGAAGGCCCGCAGCAGCGGCGGGAGGCCGTCGATCAGCGCGTCGGCCTCGGTGTCGTCGTGGGGCAGGACCCGCAGGTTGTCGACCGGCGTGGTCACGAGCTGGTGCGGAACCTCGCCGTTCAGCCGCCCGGTGTACGCCAACTCCAGGAAGTCGGGGAGGGTGGGCGCGCCCTCCGGGGCGTCGGCGTACCAGGCCTGCCGGGGGTCGGTGGGGAGGAGCGCGACGCGCAGGCCGAGGTCGGCCAGGGCGGCGGCGAAGTTGGCCGCCACGCTGTCCTGCATGTGTCCCACCGGCGCGGTGACGACGATGGCGCGGGGCAGCTGGTCGGTGGCCACGCTGGCCGTGGCGAGGGTGCGGAAGGCGTAGCCCCGAGGGGACTCCGGCCGGGCCAGCGTGGCCAGGCGGGACGACGGAGGGACGGGGATGGTCGACAGGACCGGGGCCGCGAGCGCGTTGCCGGCGGCGTAGCTGTCGCGGATCGAGTGGTCGATCCGGTCGAGGAGCACGGGGACGCCGAGGGCGAGGAGGGTCGCCAGCGCGATGGCGGCGCCGATCGGGATGAGCGGGGAGGGGGGCGGCGGGGTGATCTGCTCGGGCGTGACCCGTTCGACGATGGTGGCATGGGAGCTCGGCACGAGCGTGTCGGTACTGCTCCGGGCGTAGGCCCGGCGGACATCCTCGATGCGCTGCAGAATGTCCGCCCGCTCGGCCGCCAGCAACTGGACCTCGACAGGGGTGGACGGCGGCAGGTCGACGGCGGCGCCCTGCACATCGTCGCCGCCTTGCTCGTCGTTGGCGGCCTCGTCCTCGTCCGACGGGTCGGCAGTGTCCGGAAGTCTCGCCAACAAGTCCGGGTCGGCTCGGCGCAGCTCGTCCTCCACCTCGGCCAGCCGAGCCTTCAATATCTCCAGGTTTGCACGGGCGCCGGCGCTTCGCCCCAGGGAGCCCTCCGCCACCAAGTCTCGCCGCGCCTCCTGGTAAGCCGCGGCGTAGCTGTTGGCCAATGCTTCGGCCTGCTCCTCGGTGGGGCCCGTCACGGTGACCGTGTGGATGTCGCCGCGCTCGCTGGACGAGAAGTCGAAAGTCACGCTTCCCCGGTCGTCGTCGCTGAGCCCGGCCGCGTCGAGGGCGGCGTCCGTGGTCTCCGGCGAGAGGGCGACCGTCTGCTGGCCTTGCAGGAGCTGCGGCGGCACGCCCTCGGGCAGCTCGCCGTCCTCGCTGCGGTGCGGCACGAGCAGCTGGACCGACGCCTCCCAGCGCTCGGGTTCGCGGGTCTCGTTGCGCGTGAAGAGGAACACCCCGAGCGCCACGCCCGTGAGCGCGACGAGAGCCACCGAGGCACGCCAGTGGTGGCGAAGCGAACGGATGACATCGGCGAGCTGCAAGTGTTGGTTCCTCGTTCCGGTGTGTCGTGTGCCACGAGGAGACCCCAGCCCGGGTCCCCCGGTCCCGTGTCCCTGCAACCTGTGTGCTTGGCACGCGGTACGATAGCGGCAGCTGGTGGCCTTGTCCCGTTCGCCGTCCGTCGCGGCGCGCTCGTCGCTGGGGTCCCGGTCCGAGGTGGACCGGCGGATTCGCGTGCTCTGGCTCACGAAGGGGCTGGGTCCGGGCGGCACCGAGCGGCTCCTGGTCACGAGCGCCCGGCGCCACGACCGCCAGGTTCTGGTGCTGAGGGCCGGATACCTGCTCCCACACAAAGTGGCACTGGTCGGGGAGCTGGAGGCCGAGGGGATCCCGGTGACGTGCCTGGGACACAGCCAGGTCCTCGACCCCCGGTGGCTCGTCGCGCTGCGGCGGTCGTTGGTGCGGGAGCCTGTCGACATCGTGCACGCGCACAACCCGACCATGGCAGTGGGGGCACGGATCGTGGCGCGCTCGCTGCCCCGCCGGCTGCGCCCACGCGTGGTCGTCACCGACCATGGCGTGTGGCAGGGCTACGTACCGGTGACGCGCTGGGCCGACGCGCTGACGAGCGGGCTCGACGACGCTCGGCTCGCCGTGTCCGAGACGGTCCGCGCCTCCCTGCCTGCCCCGATCCACCGTCGTTCGGTGGCGGTGCCGCAGGGCGTCGAGGTGGAACGGTTGCGGGCGCAGCGCGACCACCGGGCCGCGACGAGGGCCAAGCTGGGGATCGATCCGGGCACGCTCGTGGTGGGCACGGTGGCCAACCTGCGCCCGGTCAAGGCCTACCCCGACCTACTGGACGCGGCGTTCGAGGTGGTCGACCGACTGCCCAACGTGCGCTTCGTCCTGGTGGGCCAAGGGCCGCAGGAGGCCGAGATCCGCGCCCTCCATGCGCGGATGGGGCTGGGCGACCGGGTGCTGCTGCTCGGGCACCGGCCTGACGCCGTACGGCTCATGGCGGGCTTCGACGTGTTCGTCCTGTCCTCCCTCCACGAGGGCCTGCCGGTCGCCCTCATGGAAGCGTTGGCGCTCGGTCTGCCGGTCGTGGCGACGGACGTGGGCGGGATCCCCGAGCTGGTCGAGCACGGGCGGGAGGGCCTGCTGGTCCCGCCGGGGCGGCCCCCTGAGTTGGCCACTGCGCTCGTCACGCTCCTGACCGACGCCGGGCGACGCCGGCAGATGGCGGAGGCGGCCGGGCGGCGCGGCGAGGCGCTGTCCATCGACACCGCGGTACGGCAGACCGAGGCCGTGTACCACGAGCTGGCGATGAGCGGCACGGCCCGTCAGCCGGCGACAGCTTCTGGTGACGGATTCGGGCGGAACTCGACGGATTCCGTCACCAGAACCGGCGGGTCGCTCTAGGAGGTCGCCAGCGGCGGCCTCCGACGGTCAGGTTTCGGCGTGGGGATCGGCGGGCCGGGGGGCTGAGGCCGCGGCGTCGGCGCTCCACAGCAGGAGCGCGGCGCCCCCGGCCGTGGCGGCCAGCCCGGCCACGGCGAGCTTGTCGAGGTCCATGCCGGTGAGCGCCAGCTCGCCACCGCCCGCGTCCTGGGGTTTGGGGGGCTGTTTCCCCGCGGCGACCCCGGGCTGGGGCCCGCGGACGTCGGCCGGCGCACCCGGCTGGGCCTGCCCGGGCGGCTGGGGCGGGGGGCTGGTAACGGCCTGGGCGTCCGCCGGGTCCACGGTGACGATCGTGGGCACCACGAACGCTC
This sequence comes from Acidimicrobiales bacterium, assembly GCA_035641055.1. Lineage (GTDB taxonomy): Bacteria > Actinomycetota > Acidimicrobiia > Acidimicrobiales > VFJN01 > DASQUK01. The sequence goes on from DASQUY010000294.1 coordinate 4,423, forward strand.
CCGTGCCGACCACCGCCGCCTTCCGTAGGAAATCCCGGCGCCCGACGTCGTCGCCGGTTCTCGAGGGCCTCTCCACGTTTGTCCTCATGGGTATGTGTACGTTCGAAGTCCCCACCCGGCGCGAAATCTAGACGTCACCCGCGCGCACCGGACGTAGGGCGGTCGGGCCGGCGGCCCCGGGGTTGTAGCCTCCTTCGGCGCTCCGACGTTGGGGAGAAGTGGTGAGCGAGAACGCGATCACGAAGACGCTCGACCGCATGAACGAGGGGCTGGCCGGCTTCTACTGGGATGCCTTCACCGCGGTGGGGGTCAACGGGATCTCCGGGGACTACGTCGAGTTCGGGTCGTGGGGCTGCAACACGCTCCGTCACGCGTTCCACACCTGCCAAGCGTTCGGCCACGAGCGCCACCTCTGGGCCTTCGACTCGTTCCAGGGTTTGCCGCCGTCAGATGAGCCCCGTGACCAGCATCCGGTCCTGGTGCCGGGTTACGGGCAGGGCGGCGTCGACACCTTTCACGCGACATGCGCCGGCTTCGGTGTTCCGCGAGAGGCTTACACGGCAGTCGAGGGGTACTACGAAGACACGCTCCCGCCGCTCGGCCGGGACGGTGACCCGCGGGACATCGCCATCGCCTACATCGACTGCAACCTGTACTCCAGCACCGTGACCGTGCTCGAGTTCCTGGCGCCGCGGTTGAAGCCGGGCATGATCGTCGGGTTCGACGACTACTACCTGTGGAACACGGATACGGGCGTGTCGGGCGAGCGGGAGGCGCTGAACGAGTTCCTCGAGGCGCATCCGCAGTGGCACTTCCACCGCTTCAAGGAGATCCACTGGGGCGGCGTGGCCTTCGTGGTGGAGCGGTCGGAGGCGGGATCGCACCGGCGGCCGCTGTGAGGGTCTCGGCTGAGCGGTTACTTGGGCGTCATTCCTTGCGGAAGTACACCCCGACGCCGTCGATGTCGTGCAGCGGCGGATCGACCCCGCGATCGGAGAAGAAGTCCCTGACTGCCGCCTTCGAGCCTTTGAAGAGGTTGTAGTCGTCGACGATCACCCAACCTCCGGGCGATACCCGGTCGTACAGGTGCACCAGCGGATCGATGGTGGATTCGTACATGTCGCCGTCGAGCCGCAGCACGGCCAACGCCTCGGCATCGACCAGCGGCATGGTGTCCCGGAACCACCCCTTCAGGAGGACCACCTGCTCGTCGAGCAGACCGAACCGGTCGAAGTTCGCTCTTACGTCGTCCAGCGACACTGCAAGCTCGGGAAGGCTTCGGAACCTGAAGCGGCCGTCGAGCTCCTCGCTCGGCGGCGGCAGCCCCTCGAACGAGTCGGCGGCAATGACCCGCCGATCGGTGACGCCATACGACGCCAGCACCGCTCGGGCCAGGATCGACGCGCCGCCGCGCCAGACGCCCGCCTCGAGGATGTCTCCTGGGG
>DASQUY010000295.1:0-3618 GCA_035641055.1 Acidimicrobiales bacterium
GAACCACGGACAGGGCACCCTGCTCCTCCGAGCTGAACTCCTCGCGCAGCACGTCGTGCACCTGGCGGACGTCCGCCGACTCCGACAGCACCCGGTCGTCGGGGTTCGACAGGTTCAACCCCAAGAACGGGGCGCCGAGCACCAGGAGCAGGACGATGACGCCCGTCGCGATCGGGACCGGCCGCCGCATGACCACCGTGGCGACCCGGTGCCAGAAGCCCTCCTCGGGCGGGGTCACCGACCGCCGCCACAGCGTGAGGGCGTTCACCCGTGGGCCGAGCAGCACGAGGATGGCGGGCAGCACGACGACCGCGAACAGCCCTGCCAGCATCGCGACCCCGATGCCGGCGTAGGCCATGCTGCGCAGGAAGGCCATCGGGAAGATGAGCATGGCGCACAGGGCGGCGGCCACTGTGAGAGCGCTGAAGGCGACCGTGCGTCCGGCCGTGCGGACGGTGCGCGTGGCGGCCACGCGCGGCTCATGACCGGCTCGTAGCTCCTCGCGGTAGCGGGAGACGATGAACAGGCTGTAGTCGATCGCCAACCCGAGGCCGAGGGCGGTGGTGAGGTTGAGGGCGTAGATCGACACGTCGGTCAGCGCGGCCAGCACCCGCAGCACGAAGAACGTGCCGATGATCGACATCACGCCCACCACGAGCGGCATCGATGCCGCCACCACGCTGCCGAAGACGAGCACGAGCAGCACCAGCGTGATGGGCAGCGCGATCATCTCGGCGCGCACCAAGTCCTCCTCGATGGTGTCGCCCACCTCGTGGAACACCTGGGCGAACCCGCCGAGCTCGACGTCGAGGCCAGCGGCGCCAGAGTCGCCGGCCCGGCGCTCGTAGACGGGGGCGAGCTCGGCGACGCGGTCCTCGACCTCGTCGTCGTTGCCCTCGATGCGGGCGATCACCAGAGCCCGGCTGCCGTCGTCGTTGCGCAGTGGGGGCGCGTTGCCCTCCGACCAGTAGGAGACGACATCGGTGACGCCCTCCTCGGCGGCGAGCTCGTCGGTGAGCGCCTGGCCGGCGGTGGCCACGGCGGCGTCGTCGACGTCGCCGCCGGGCGCCGTGACCAGCAGCAACAGGTTGGGGACGCCGGTGCCGAACTCCTCGGCGAGCGCCTCCTCGGCCCGCGAGGACTCGGCCGCGGGGTCCTCGAAGCCGCCGCTGGTGAGGTGGTCGGCGACCCCGCCGCCGATGGCGGCGGCCAGTGCGAACAGCACGACGGCGCCGATCACGACGGCTCGGGCGTGGCGGGTGGAGAGGTGGGCGAACCGGGTGAGCATGGCGTGGCCTCCGTTGGCCAAGTTAACGTCGTTACGTTATCTCTGGTATCTGATAACGCTCGGGCGTCTCCTGTCGAGTGGTCATCGGTCACACGCGCCTATATGCCAGCTCGAAGCGCCTTCGGCGCCTCGCTGGCACATGTAAGGCGCGACCCCCTGGCTCGAGCCGGCGCGGCGGCCGCGCCACATGCCTTGCCGAACGCTCGGTCCAGCAACAGCTACTGAGCATGTGTGTGCGCGGCGCGCCCAGGGCCCCGTACCGAGGCTTGATTTAGTAACCAGAGGCGGGGTCGACGGGCCCGACGAGCGGCTCGCCGGCGATCCACCGGCGGACGTTGTCGGTGATCCGGGCGCTGAGCAGGGGGAGCGCCATCTCCTGGGTGTTGCCGGTGTGCGGCGTCACGATGGCGTTGGGGAGCGTCCATAGCGGGTGCCCGTCGGGAAGCGGTTCGGGATCGGTCACGTCCAGACCTGCCGACCCCAAGGTCCCGTCCCGGAGGGCCTCGACCAGGTCTTCGGTGACCACGTGCTGGCCGCGGGCGACGTTGACCAGGCAGGCGCCAGGCGCCAGCAGCTCCAGCCGTCGTCGGTCGATGAGGCCGACACTCTCGGGGAGGAGCGGCAGCGCCAGCACCACGACGTCGGCGCCGGCGAGTGCCTCGCCCAGCCGGTCGTCACCCACGACCGCCCGGGCACCCGCCATCGGCCGGGGGGAGCGCCGCACCACCGTGACGTCGCACTCGAAGGGTCCGAGCAGACGCAACAGCGACTCGGCGATGCCTCCGCCCCCCACGATCGTGACCCGGGCGCCGAGCAGGTTGCGCCCCCGCTGCCCGGTCCACGACGTGGCCCGGGTGTAGTGGTCGAGGCCCCGGAGGCCGGCGAGCGCCAGCGCCAGCGCATGCTCGGCGACCGGTTCGGCGTAGACGCCCTTGCCGCAGGTCCAGGTGCGATCGGCATGCGCCCGGATGACGTCGACGTAGGGCTCCACCCCCGCCCAGGGCAGCTGCACCCAGCGCAGCCCGGCGTGCTCGTCGAGCACCCGCCCGAGCCCCTCGGCATCCGCCGTCTCGGCCCACACCAGCGCGACGGCGTCGTCGGCCTTGGACAGGTCGCCGCCGCCGGCCTCGACGGCATCGGCGAGAAAGGTGCGCACGCCGGTGGGCAGCACGGCGATGCGGGAACGGTCGGCGGCGGTCGCCATGGCGGCGAGGGTACGCGCGGTTGCTTGTCCCGGGTCGCCGGAGTCAGTCTCTGCGGCGTGTCCGACGCCGTCACCGCCCCCGAGACCGTCAGCTTTCCCGGCGCTCGCACGCCCGACCGCACGCGGTCCGTCGTGTCCCACGGCATCCGGCTGGCGGTCCACGAGTGGGGCGACGCCGCCGCACCCCCGGTGGTGCTCGCCCACGGCGGGTTCGACTTCGCCCGGACGTTCGACGTGTTCGCGCCGATGCTGGCGGACGCCGGCTGGCGCGTCGTCGCCTGGGACCAGCGGGGCCACGGCGACTCCGAGCACACGGCCCTGTACTCGTGGGAGGCCGACGTGCGGGACGCGGCCACGGTCATCGACTCGGTGTCGCCGGAGCCGGTGGCCGTGCTGGGACACTCCAAGGGCGGGGGCGTCATGCTGCAGCTCGTTGCCGCCCTGCCGCACCGTGTGCACCGCTTCGTCAACCTCGATGGCCTGCCGTCCCGCCGCAGCATGCCTGACGTCCCCGACCACGAGCGCACCAAGCTGTTGGCCGGTGAGCTGGCGGGATGGCTGGACTTCCGGCGGAGCGTGCTCGGGCGGTCGCGACGGCCGGGCACGATCGACGAGCTGGCCCAGCGGCGGGGGGCGATGAACCCGCGGCTGTCGCACGACTGGCTGCGCTACCTGGTAACCGTGGGCGGCCGGAAGGACCCCGACGGCTGGCGCTGGAAGATCGACCCGGCGCTGCGGATGGGCGGCTTCGGGCCGTGGCGGGCTCAGTGGGCACTGGCCCGGGTGCCCGGGCTGAGCATGCCGCTGTTGGCCGTCCTGGGGTTGGCGCCCGACCCGATGGGGTCGGGGACGCCGCCCGAGGACGTCGAGCCCCAGCTACCGCCGGGTGGGCGGGTCGTCGGCCTCGAGGATGTCGGCCACTTCGTCCACATCGAGCAGCCCCGGCGGATCGCCGACCTGGTGCTCGAGTTCCTGGGGCCGCCGACGTGACCGGCGTGACTCCGGTGGAGCGATCGACTGTCACGCTGCAGCACAACCGGATCGACCTGGCCCTGCACCGCCTGCGGGACGGAGGCGATGCCGGCGGCCGGCCGCTGCTCCACCTGCACGGACTGGGCGAGCGATC
>DASQUY010000296.1:0-2888 GCA_035641055.1 Acidimicrobiales bacterium
GCCAGGTGGTCGGCGACCGCACCTCGACGGCAAGGTCGGGCACCCCGCGGAAGTACTCGTCGGGATCGATGCTCGGTGTCGGCGAGCCACCACACGTCGGGGGCGTAGACGTTGTAGTGGTCGACGATGACGTCGATGGGGATGCCAGCCACGCCGAAGCCGTCGTCGCTTTCAACCCAGGTGCGCAGCCGCATGTAGATGAGTCCGGTGATGTCCTGATGGCGGAACTTCGGCTGGCTCGGCACGATGACCCCGTCGATGAGCTGCGTCGGTCTGGGGTCGCCGGCCGCAGCGACGAAGTACTCCTCGGCCGTGAGGCGGGCCGCGGTCGTGGTGGCCATGCGCGCCAGGGTAGACGGGGGGTGTGACGCTTTCGGCCGGGCCTGGAGGGAGCCGGGCGGAGCGACCAGCGGCACGACGCCACCCCGACGACGTAGGGTGGCGGGTCATGGCCGCGACACCGGCCCCGGACGTCGAGTCGATCGACCTGTCGGACCTCGACTTTTGGACCCGGCCCCTGGCCGAGCGCGAGGCCGCCTTCGCGACTCTTCGCGCCGAGCGGCCCATCGCGCCCGGGCTGCTCCCCGGGTTGCCGGAGGCGGGCATAGCGCCCTCGAGCTACTGGTCGCTCACCCGCTACGCCGAGATCGTCGAGGTGAGCCGCCAGCCTGAGCTGTTCTGCTCGGGTCAGGGCACCAACATCGGCGACCTGCCGCCGGACTTCCTCGAGTTCTTCGGCTCGATGATCAACATGGACGACCCCCGCCACGCCCGGCTGCGGCGGATCGTCTCGCGGGGGTTCACGCCCCGGCAGCTCGAGACGATGCGGGCCGACGTCGAGGGCGTGGCGGCCGGCATCGTCGACGAGATCATCGACCGGGGCGAGTGCGACTTCGTGACGGAGGTGGCCGCCCGCCTGCCGCTGCGGATCATCGTCGACATGATGGGCATCCCCCGTAGCGAGGAGCGGTTCATCTTCGATCGCACCAACGTGATCCTCGGCTTCACCGACCCCGAGTACGTGCCCAGCATCGAGGATCCCGCCGTGATCACAGGCGCGATCCTCACCGCCGGCGCCGAGCTGGCGCAGATGGTCCAGGAGCTGGGCGAGGCCCGCCAGCGCGACCCTCGCAATGACCTGGTGACGGCGCTGGTGACGAGCGAGGTCGACGGGGAGCACCTGACGCCCCAGGAGCTGGCGTCGTTCTTCATCCTGCTGGTGGTGGCCGGCAACGAGACCACCCGCAACGCCATCGCCCACGGCCTGTGGGCCCTGACGGAGCATCCCGAGCAGCGGGCGCGCTGGCTCGCCGACATCGGCGGCATGACACCCACGGCGGTCGAGGAGATCGTCCGCTGGGCGACGCCGGTCATCCACTTCCGGCGGACCGTCACCACCGACGGGGCGCGCCTCGGCGACCGCGAGTTCTCGGAAGGCGACAAGGTCGTGCTCTGGTACTGGTCGGGGAACCGCGACGAGGCCCTGTTCGACGACCCGCACACGTTCGACATCGGTCGCACGCCCAACGACCACATCGGCTTCGGCGGCCCGGGCCCCCACTTCTGCCTCGGCGCCCACCTGGCCCGCCGCGAGATCTCCGTGATGTTCGGCGAGCTGCTGCGCCGCATGCCCGATATCCGCTCGGTCGGCGAGCCCGACCGCCTGCGCTCGAACTTCATCAACGGGGTCAAGCACCTGCGGGCCGAGTGGACCCCCAACGGCTCCGGGAATTAACGACCTTCGGCCGCCGTGTGACCCGGCTCGACGCCGACCTCGGGCGCCAGCGACTCGTGGGGGCCCGGCACCTCGACGACCGGGTCGTCGCGGTCGTCCCACTCCGTGCGCAGCGCCCTGCTCATCGTGGCGTGCATCTCGTACAGGCACGTGATGTACGTGAGCTCGATGATCTGCTCGTCGGTCAGGTGCTCCCGCAGCGCCGCGAACACCCCGTCGGGCACGCGCCCGCCGTCGAGGACGAGGGCGTCGGTGTAGGCCAGCACCGCCCGCTCGGCTGGCGACCAGCAGTCGGCCACCGGCCACGCCGGGACGGCGGCGATCTTCTCCTCGGGCATGCCGAGCGCCCGGCACGACTTGCAGTGCTGGGAGTACACGAACTGGCTGCCCCGGGCCCACCCGGCCCGGATCTGCCCCAGCTCGCGCAGCTCGGCCGGCAGCGTGCGCCGCGGCGACCGGTAGAGCGAGAACCCGGCGACGCAGTGCTCGAGCACGTCGGGGACGAGGGCGAAGGTCGTCCACCAGTCGCCCGGCGTGCCCGTGGCGGTGCCGGGGTCGGCCACCGGGTCCCGGCCAGGACCGAACATGAAGTCGTACATGGCGGTGACGATCGGCGCCGCCGCCTCGTCACGGGGAACCTGTCGCAGTCGGGGCATGGTCGGACGCTAGTGAGCGCGACCGCGAGCGCCCACCAGGCCGCCGAGGATGTCGACCCAGTGGGTGAACAGCAGGTAGTGGGCGGCGCCGTCGACGATCGTGAGCCGGGCCCCGGAGAGCTCGCGGGCGTACCACTGGCCGAAGGCGGGCGGGGTGACCGGGTCGTCGCTCCCGTACCAGAGCTGCACCGGGCAGCGGATCGCGCTCAGGTCGACGGGGAGCGGCCGGGCCTGCGCCTCGACGTCGGCGTCGTCGAACGCCTGGCGCGGCACGATGCCGCTGACGATGCCCAGCGCGTCCACCCGGTCGGAGAGCTCGGCGGCCACCGCCACCGCCGCGAGCGCACCGCCGGAGGATGCCAGCACCCCGAACCGCCTGATGCCGAGCCCGTCGAGCGCCGCGGTCACGTCGGCGGCCAGCATGGCCGGCCACCGGGCGTCGGCGGCCGGGCCGGCGGGTTCGGTATCGGGTAGCGGGTCGCTGCCGCCGTAGCCCG
>DASQUY010000297.1:0-2412 GCA_035641055.1 Acidimicrobiales bacterium
GTGGTCGAGGCGGACGGTGATGCGCTCGGTGGGGTCAGCGGCGCGGGCGAGCCGGTCGAGGTGCGCGGCGAGCAGCCGATCGTGGGCCTGGCGGGTCAGCGGTGTGATCCGGCGGAGCTGGCGGGCGCTGAGCGGCGCTACCCGGGTGTGCACGCCGAGGCCGTCGCTGGTCACCCGGGCCATGCCGAACTGGAGGAGCCGTCCGATGGTGCGCCGGGTGACCGGTGGGCCCAGGCCGAGCGAGCGCCCGAACTCGATGGCGTCAACCGTGGCCGGGTGGCCCTGTTGGTGCCAGAGCACCGCTACCCGCCGGAGCATGAGCGTGGCCGACGGGCCGATGACGCTTGCCCAGACCTGCTCGACGTAGCCGGCGTCGAGCTGGAAGCCCACCTGGCGCACCTGGGCGGTGGGGTGGGGGACCGGATGGATCCTGAGCTCGGACCGGTCGGGGAGGTTGGCCACAGGGGCTCGCTGGTGGGACTCCACGCCCCCCTAGGCCCTTCGCGACCCCGAAATCTCACATTTTCGCCACCACGTGTGCTCCCCGGCGACGCACGGCTGCTCCCCGGGGAACAGGGGACAGCGTCCGGAGGGACGGGGGACAGCGTCCGGGGGACGGGGGACAGCGTCCGGGGACGGGGGACTTGGGCGACGGCAGGGCGGGGGGATAGGGGACGCGGGCCTGGCGTGGGGTGGAGGACGGGGGACGCCGGCTCGGGCAGGCCCTGTTGCGGCCCGGGTCGGTGAGGGGACGCCCCGGGCAGGGCGACGGGGTGGCGGTGCCGGCCGGGGGATGGCCCTCCAGAAATTTTTTCGCCGGGGGACGTTTGGGGGACGTTTGGCAGCACGTCGCGCAGAACGGCGTTTCGGACACTCCCCGTGACCAGTAGGAGGCACGAGGAGGAGATCCGGCGATGTCGTATGTCTTGGCCAACCTGGACGGCGAGTGGCGTCATGTCGCCCGCTGCGGGGCGGGTCGGCGGGCGCTGCAGCGCTGGGCGGAGGCCTATCCTGCGCTAGGGGGTGCGCGCGACTTGGGCGGGCTGCTCGAGCGGCGCCGGGTGTCGGCGGCGGGGCCGGCGATTTTGGCGGCCCTCGCGCAGTTGGCCCCCGGCGACGAGCTGGCCGCCCGCACGCTGCTCCAGGCGTTGCTGCCGGGGCTGGTGCGCCTGGCCCGTACCACGGCGGCCGATGACCCCGATGCGATCGACGAGGTGGTGTCGTTGGGGTGGGAGCGGATCCGCACCTACCCGCCGGACCGGCCGGGCCCGGTGGCGGCCAACGTGGTGTTGGATGTCCGCAAGCGCTACCGCCGGTACCGGCGCCGCACCGCCATCCGCTCCGTCGACCTGGCCACGGTGGCGGGGACGTCGCGTTGGCACGGGCGTCCGGCCGAGGACGAGGCCTTGGACCGTCTGGCCATGAACGAATGGCTGGTGCGGCAGCGGGCGCTGGTCGGTGAGCGCTGCTACCGGGCGGTGGTGCGCACCGGGGTGTGGGGCTTGTCGCTGGCCGAGCACGCCGCCGAGGAGGACACGACGGTGAGCATCATCTACCAGCGCCGCTGGCGGGCGATGCAACGGATGCGCCCGCTTCCCCTGGCGGGCTGACCGTCAACTCTTCCAGGGTGTCGACAGCTCGAGGGATGATCCGGGGCCTGGCGGTGTCGGTACGGTGAGATCGCCGTGAAGGTCGCCCGCTCGTTGGCACCGCTGCGCCATCGCCCGTTCGCGTTGCTGTGGGCCGGCGCGTTCGTGTCGAACATCGGCACGTGGATGGAGACGGTGGCCGTCGGCGTGCTCGTCACCACGGCCACCGGCCAGGCGGGCTGGGCCGGGCTGGTGGCAGCGGCCGGGTTCGTGCCCACGGCGGTCCTCGGGCCCGTCGGCGGTGCTCTGGCCGACCGGGCGAACCGCCGCCATCTGATGCTGGCAACGACCACCGTGCAGACGGCGCTGGCGACGCTGCTGACGCTGTTGGCGGTGATGGGCGAGCCGAGCCCCGGTGGCGTCACGCTCATCGTGCTGGCGGCCGGGTGCGCGATGGCGCTGGGGTTCCCCGCCTACCAGGCGCTGCTCCCGGACCTCGTGCCCCGCGGCGACCTCCCGGGCGCGGTGGCGCTGTCGTCGGCGCAGTGGAACCTGGGTCGGGTCATCGGCCCTGCGCTCGCCGGCGTGGTGATCGGCGTCGGCGGCTACGCGTGGGCGTTCGGCATCAACGCGGCCAGCTTTCTCGCCGTCGTCGTGGTGCTGGTCGCTATCCGGCCGCCGCCGCGCCGGCGGGAGGCGGACGCGTCCATGGTCGCCGCCATCCGGGCCGGCGCCCGCTTCGCCCGCACCGAGCCGGGGCTGCGGGTGGTGATCGGCTACATGGCGCTCAACACGCTGCTGGCGGCGCCGTTCATCGCCCTCG